>JBJOIB010000075.1:0-5280 GCA_046047375.1 Bacteroidota bacterium | reverse complement strand
TAGGTTACTCCGTCATACGTTAGCTGGCGTTCCTCCATTACTTCCATCAGAGCGGCTTGGGTTTTTGCCGGAGCGCGGTTGATCTCATCGATTAGAACGATATTGGAGAATATAGGACCTTTCCGGAAGTTGAATTCGGATTCTTTTAAGTTAAATACGGCCGTTCCGGTAATATCGGTAGGCATAAGGTCAGGGGTGAATTGGATTCGGCTAAATTTCGCGTCAATGGATTGAGCGAGCATTTTGGCCGTCAGCGTTTTGGCAATTCCTGGATAACCTTCCAACAGCACATGGCCTCCAACTAAAATTCCGGCAACCAACAATTCAATCATATCTTCTTGCCCAACGACCACCTTTTTGATTTCGTTTTTTACACTGTTGGCGAATGCCGAAATCAGAGAAACATCGGGATGGAGCGATTGAACATCCGGTTGCAAATCAGACGCATGACCAGATGGATTTTCCTGGTTCAATGCCGACTCGTTTTCGGAGCTATTTCCGGGAGTGTTAAGCGTATTTTCGTAATTTTCTTCCTGCATCATTTACAGTTTTTATAAAATTTGTCGAGTGCCTTGTGAAACTTCACAAGTTCAGCGGCCGGTAAATCTGGATTGTATGCACATGTGAAAAACACATTTTCAATCGCATTCAAGGCATCTTCAGAGACGCCAGATCGGGAGGCCAATTGTTTGGTAAGTTCAGGAGTGGCTTTACCTTGTTCAGGAAATCGGATGTTGTATTTTTCCATTACAAAGTGTCGCCAATGCTTCATCTTCATCTCCACCATTACCTTGTGATTGTTGGCGTGGCGAAACATGGTGCCAATGGTTTTGGCGTATTCAATGCTGGTATTGGCTGGTGCTTGCACCATGGCTACGGGGCTTTGCTTTCTTCGAAGACCAAAAGCCAGGTAAGAAAGTCCTAAAAACAAGAGAATGTACCACGACGTGCGCAAGGCTTTGTTTGACAAGACAAATGCTAAGGGGCCTTGCTCAAATTTATCTGAATGCCCTCCGCTGTTCGTAAAGTCGTTGAAGGGGTCGAATTCTCGGTTGTAGCCATCCCAGTAGATTTTCGAAGACGGCAATTGATTCATAACAAGTTGAACGTATTCGAAATTCTCTTTTCGCAGCAAATGAAAATTCGAAAACACCTGAGGGGTGCTGTGCAAGTAGAAATATCCATCGCCGTGCGCTATGGCAATGAAATTGACCATTTCTTCTTGCATTGACCCCAGGTAATAGATCCCGTTTTCTTCGTTTTTTGGTTGTGCGATGTCATCAAAATATACCCATTCCTTGAATTCAACTTCATGGTCATAAATGTAGGAACAGCTCGGAAAGGGTTCAAGGATAGTGTCAGGATCGTACAATAACAGTTGAACTGTAGTGTCTGTATGTGTTCTCAAAACGGTGTGTTGAAGAAAGTCTAACTGGTCGCCAAATGAGTACGTGGTTGATTTCTTAAACAGTTGGTCGAACAACGGTGCTGAAAAGTCTTCAGAGATGAGCAACGCTGTATTTCCTCTCTCAACGAAACGCAGTAACTCCTGTACTTCAAGGCTGTCGTAATACAAACGCTGTCCTATAACAACGTACGACGCATTTTCTCGTTCAGCGGCCAATACGGAGTCGATTCTCTCTGTTACATCAGTGAAAGATTCGCCGTTAGCGTTTTGGAGAAGGTTGTAAAAGATTTCAGATCCGTAGGGCTGCTCAAGGTCTTCTTCATAGGTTTCATCCCACGAATAGGATTTTTGGGCGGTGAGCAACAAATACCCGAGTAGCAGGGCCACTAAAAGCCCACCGAAGATCAACCATATGCCGCTCAATCCTTGTTTCACGCCTGATTCGTTTTAGAGGCGAAGCTTTCAAATTGCTTCGACCATTTTTGATAACCAGCATGTGAAAGGTGACTTTCGCCGTACCACACGAGTTCGTAGAAGTAGGTAATGTGTCGAAATTCGTCGGGATTCTCGGAACGTGCATACTCGCGCACATAATCTGAATTCGTTTTTTCTTTTCGCAACGTAATCTTGTTTTCTTCTGCGAGGAGCTTGAGTATTTTCAGGAAATGGATGCGCACAGCTAACCGCAAATCGCCGCTCTGAAGGGCATTTCGCAGATATGCATCCAGTTCATCTTCATGCATCTGTTCAATATTTTCCTCACTCAACACTTCATCAACCAATTGGGTGTCCCGAATTCGAATGTTGCGTTCTCCCACCGATTTCAGCACAATGAAGAGAAGAAAGCCGGCAAGCACAACAACAATGGTAATGAAAACGATGCGTTGTGTGAAAGGCGCCATGGTGAGGGGAGTTGTTTCGGGGACACTTGTATCCGCACTGTCCCTGTTTTTTTTATCGCCGTTCTCTCTTTCACCATAATCAACACCCTGCGTTTGTTCCAACCAGTCAGTTTCGTTCAACTCCAATTTATTTTCTGCGCTCACGCCAGCGGCGTGGATGAAAAAGCTCATCCAAACAAACAGCGCCATCTTGGGCAGAGAGCTAGATTTCTTTTTCCAGTCCGAACGCACGTTTTTTTATTTTGAGTTGAGCAATTTGTTTTTTCAAGGTAGCTGCCGTAGTAATCTCTTTGTTGCTATAGTAATAGAGCAAGAATGAAAAAAGCAACATGGTAAGGGAGTACAATGCCGGTAGGACAACAAAAAAGGTAGAGAGTGCCACCGTCACGTCTTCAACAGCAACCGCGCTGGGTGGAAATTGAGATAGCACAATTTCTTGCAATAAAAAAGCAAAGCCTGCGTTAGCGATGCCGATTGCAAACGTCATCAACACCAATTGGGCTAAAAGAAGCGCATAACTCTTGAATAAGGTTCCCTTAAGCCACTGCGGACTGTTAACCAGGGCCAGAATGAATGAAGACCCTTCAGCAGATGCAGAAGCCCAAACCAGGGTGAAATAAGGTACAATGAGAAGCGCTAGTGCAAATGCCGCGATGTTTTCGAATAGAAATGGGAGCAAGAGAATGGATGCTAAAAGCAAGGCGTTCACCAAATCGTGCTTGCCAGCAATGGAACCTGTTTGATCTTGAAATCTCAAGCGAAACAGTCGAATAGACCGATGCGTGACTGCTGTCAGGAAAACAGCATATAGAATAAACAACGCGGGTGATTCCGCTAGTTGAAGCGTGTTATGAAGCTCATCCCAAGACCAGAGTTGGCTTAGCAAATCCATAAAATCAACGTCGCTGGGAAAATATTCAGCGTAGCGCTCAAAAATGCCAAGACGGTGTAAGAAAAAGGTGCCCGTTGCTATGCCAATGGCTGACAGTAATACAACCCCCAGTTTCTGAATCATCGAAAACCCTACTTCCCAGCCTTGTGTGGCAAGAGAAAGCACTGGTTTAATAACAAATAGCTCGATGGGTTTTGAACGGTGCAACACATCATCGAGGTCTTTTTCATCTCCTACCAGATTGTTTTTCGAACGGTACCAAGGATAAAGCACAAAGTAAAATACGGTTACCCCGAGTGAGATCAAGATAAGCGTCAATCGAGTTAGGTCGCCAATATCAGTATTGCGCGTAGCAAAAGACTCAATGAAGGCGGCAATGACCAAAAAAGCACTGACACCAAGCATTATTTTCATTCCACGACGGGCTGAAATAACCAAGGCTTGCATGCGTGTATAGGTGCCGGGATATATCAATCCACGTCCAAGCACCACTCCTGCTGTGCCTGCCAAAACAATCATACTCAGCTCAATGGTGCCGTGCAGCATAATGGCCAGAAAAGATTCCCTAAAGAGTCCTCTTTGCACAAAAAACTGAATAAAGGCTCCTACCATCATGGCGTTGTAGCCAACGATGTAATAGGTTCCAAGTCCAAAAAACAACCCTGTTACAAAGCAATAGAAGCTGACGCGTATATTGTTCCATCCAATTTCAAAGAACATGGTGATGGCCGAACTGCTTTTATACACAGCCATGGGGTCGCCATTGGCGATGTTAGCCTCTGTCATTTCGATGTACTGCTCACCTAAAAGGGCTCGCATCATTTCCGGACTTTGACTGCTGCTGAACATGCCGAGAAAGAAAAAGGCCATGAACAATATAAACATAGTCAACAACTGCTTTCGCGCGTGCCACATGGCGTTGGGGAGGTCAGCTATCCAGAACTGCGAGAAAGCGCCTGCCTGACGTTTTCGGTTCGCATATATTTTATGAAATACCTTTTGCGCAAGACTGTTGAGATATATTCGCACTGAACGATGCGGATAATTTGTGCGCGAGTATGAAAGGTCATCCGTGGTTTCAATGAACAACCGTGTCATTTCTTCGGCATTTTGCTCTGAATTTTGCAAAACGCGTTCAAATCGACCCCACTTTTCTTTGTTTTGATGAATAAACTCTGTTTCGCGCATTCCCTAGCTTTGCCTATCTTTCGGCTGTCGCTAAGATATAAAACCATTTAGATTTTCTGTTTGAAAACAATCGAATTACAAACCACTCAGAACGTCACCATCAACTATGAGGTAGCGTATACCCGTGATCGCGTATTTGCTTTTCTTATTGACGCGCTCATTCTAACCGTGGTGACTGTTTTGTGCTCGATCGTGCTTTTTACGAGCAGTGATGCTGAAACAAATGAAGTCCTGTTTTTTTTATTTGTGATGCCAATAATGACCTTTTATACGCTGGCGTGGGAATTCTTTACGGGTGGACAAACTCCCGGTAAGATGCTGTTTCGATTGAAGGTGGTTCGGGCTGATGGGAAACAAGTCACTTTTATAGACTATCTGCTGCGTTGGACTTTGCGTCTGATAGATATTTGGTTAACCATGGGTGCAGTGGGTGTTCTGTTGATTAGTTCAACCACCAGGTCGCAACGCTTGGGGGGTATCATTTCAAATACCCTCGTTGTGAAATCAAGTCCTGATTTGCACGTTACGCTTAACGACATCCTGAAAATATCCACTGTCGAAACCCACGAGGTTTTGTATCCTCAGGTGCGGTTTTTTTCAGAAGACGATATGTTGCTAATTAAGAACACCATTGATAGGTATCAGCTTTACCGCAATGAAGCCCATGCAGAGGCCTTGGATACTTTGGTGGAGCGCGTTTGTGAGGAGCTGGAATTGCAACCAATCAAGGAAAACCAAATTGGATTTTTGCGGGCTTTATTGAAGGATTACATCGTTCTTACGCGTTAGGCTGGGTTGCGTAAAGCCTTTACCCATTCAGCGGCTTCGTTAAATTCGTTGAGGGAAACGCGAATGTTTGCAACGCATGCGCCGGGCTCGTTTAGCAATAC
>JBJOIB010000074.1:0-4166 GCA_046047375.1 Bacteroidota bacterium | reverse complement strand
TGCTAATCACCTCACTTAAATTGCGCGTTGTATAAGATGGTTGCACCTCTGCAATCATGGTAAGCACGTCTTCCTGGGAGTGCAATCGCTGATGCCGGCCTTCGAAATCATTGGTTAGCAACTGAAAGCGATCGGTGGCCTGGTAAGCGCTCACCACTTCAGCAGCTTTGGTTCGCGCAACTTCTAACAAGGATCCTTCTTTCCCATCAGCTTCCATCGAAAAAGAATTGTCGATGTAAACGGAAACGGTGCGTGTGCCACCACTGGTTTCATCGCCAAGTGGAATGAAGGGCTGTGCAAAGGCAATGACCAGTGCCGCAACGGCCAGCATTCTCGCAGCTAAAATCAATAAGTGTTTGAGGCGCGCTTTCGCTTTGGTTTCTTGCTGCACTTCACGCAGAAATGCTACGTTTGTGAACGGAATGCGTTTGAATTTGCGAAAATTGAAGAGGTGCACGATCACTGGGATCGCCAGCGCTAACAAAGCCCACAAAATTTCCGGATGCGCGAATTTCATTAAGCCCCAAAGTTAGCGCATTTTTGTTGCCATCGAATCCTTTTTTTTGTGAAATCGAAACACCGAAATACCAACAACTCCTTCGAATCGCTTCATGCGCTCATGGAAGACAGATATAACCGTTACAACCGGACCGATTTCATAGCTTCCGACCCGATTCAGATTCCGCATCGATTCTCAAAGAAAGAAGACATTGAAATTAGTGCCTTCTTTGCAGCAACCATCGCATGGGGAAACAGAGCATCCATCATCAAAAGCGCATCCTCTCTGATGGAGCGTATGGATCATGCACCCCATGCTTTTGTTTGCAATGCTGCCGATGCCGATATGAAAAAGCTGGAGTCCTTCGTCCACCGAACTTTCAATGGCACGGATGTTCTTTACTTCGTGCATGCACTGAAGCAGCTGTACGCGATAGATGGATTGGAAGGGGCCTTCTCAAAAGGGTTTAAACAGGGCGGTGCAGCACATGCCATCACCTCTTTTCGAGAACACTTTCTTTCGTTCGAAGCCCCTGCAAGAACAGGGAAACACATAGCAAGTCCTGCTAAAGGCTCTTCGGCTAAGCGATTGAATATGTTCCTGAGATGGATGGTTCGCAGTGGCGATGGTGGTGTCGACTTTGGATTGTGGAAGTCGATTCGCACCGCTGACCTTATGCTTCCTCTCGATGTGCATACCGGAAATGTGTCGCGCAATCTGGGCTTGCTGCAAAGAAAACAAGACGATTGGAAAGCAGTAGAAGAGGTAACTGAAGCGCTGCGTTTGTTTGATCCCAACGATCCCGTGAAGTATGATTTCGCCCTCTTCGGAATGGGAGTGTTTGAAGGCACGGGCAAGTGATGTACTTTTGATGTGTGGAACGGAAAGTAGTGCTAACAGCAGACGGGTCATCTACCATCCAATGGCCGGATGGTGAAACCTATCACAGCAAACACGGGGCGCTGCAAGAATCGCTGCACGTTTTTATTGATGCGGGATTGCGCTTTTTATCCGACCGAAGGGAGTTGAAGGTATTTGAATTGGGCTTTGGCACAGGTTTGAATGCGCTTTTGGCTGCCGAATACGCCAGTCAAACCCATATACATGTGGCGTACACATCCATTGAGGCGTTTCCATTGACGAACGAATGGGAAGCGTTGAACTACCGTGTATCACACCCCGCGCTGTTTTCCGCTCTGCACAAGGCTTCCTGGGGTTTGCAACAGGAAATTTCGCCTGATTTTACGCTTGAAAAACACCATACCACCTTGGTCGACTTTTCATTTCCCGAAAACCATTTTGATGTTGTTTTCTGGGACGCTTTTAGTCCGCGAAGTCAGCCTGATCTATGGACCGAAAGTGCATTTGAGCGCGTGTTTGCATCGATGAAGAGCGGTGGATTGTTGACGACGTATTGTGCGCAAGGACAAGTGAGACGCAATATGAAAGCAGCCGGATTGGTGGTCGAAAAAATTCCCGGACCGCCTGGAAAGCGCGAAATGATGAGGGCATTCAAACCATGACCAAGAAATTCAATGTGCGCGTGTACTTTTTATTGGTTGAAGGGTCACGCCTGCTCGTTTCGGATGAACTTATACGCGGTAAAGCCTACACGAAGTTTCCGGGGGGCGGACTCGAATTTGGAGAGGGCACGCGCGATTGCTGCATGCGCGAGGCCCTGGAAGAGCTCGGTCAGCCTATACACGTTGGCGAGCACGTTTACACTACTGATTTTTATATCCAAAGTGCTTTTCGGCCTGAAGACCAAGTGCTTTCCATTTACTATTTCGCAACGCTAACTGAACCACAGGCATTTCGAACATCGAACATTCCGTTTGATTTTCAACAGTTTGAGCGCGACGAAGAGTCGTTTCGTTGGGTGGAATTATCGGCTTTAGCGCCGGATGATTTCGCTTTTCCCGCCGATCAGCACGTGGTGAAGCTACTTCCTGAGGCTTTTAAAAGATGCTTCCCAGACGTTTAACAACAAACGAATTCACTTTTTCACAAAACTGAGCCGGTTGGTAGGTGCGCCAGTTCAATTCATTCAATTTGCCTCCCAGTACCAAATAGGTATCGATATTGGCATCCTGAAAATCGCGAATAACATGGTCTCTGAAATTGAGCAAGGCTATCCATCCTCCTTGGTCATCTACTTCATCGAACCATTCTTCGTAATAGCATTCATCGCTCGAATGAAAGTTCATCACGTGTTCACCGATCAGAATGAATTTCGATATTCCTTCTTCCATCATCGGCTCGAGCAGGTTGCGTTTGAGCACCATGATGTCGTTGTGCAGACAATCATTCCATTCACCAATTAACTCCAAAACACCATATCCCTCGTGGTAATCGGCAAAAATCACCTTCACAAAAAGTGTGGATGAGTCAATGTTATCCCATTGAGGGTGAATGTAGTGGTCATAGATCTTATCGGTGTAGAAGATTTCGCTGTATTCGCGGTCGAAAAAAGGCGATCGCGGATCTTCTGAAGCGATGTAGTAGTTGCGCCAGTTGTAATATGGTTCTATTTCGTGCACTTAACGTTGATTGAAGAGTTCAATGGCTTTTCTTACACTTCCGGCGGTTTCCAAAAGGGTCTGCGCTTCCTCGCGCGATAATCCTGTGCTGTCCATCACCATGCGTGTGCCTCGGTCTACGAGTTTGTTGTTGGAGAGTTGCATGTCGACCATCCGCGATCCAACCACGCGTCCTAGTTGAATCATGACAGTCGTCGAAATCATATTGAGAATCAATTTTTGGGCAGTTCCGGCTTTCATGCGGGTGCTTCCTGTCACAAACTCGGGTCCTGTTACCGCTTCAATTGGAAAATCGACTGCTTGCGCCAATGCTGTGTTGTAGTTGCATGTAATACAACCAGTTAGTACGCCATGTTCACGCGCTTTTTTAACTGCACCAATCACGTACGGTGTTTTGCCACTCGCAGCGATGCCGATGACCGTATCGCCCTCTTCAATGCCGAACTCTTGCAAATCTTTCCACCCTTGTTCGGTGTCGTCTTCCGCAAATTCCACGGCTTTTCGAATGGCATCATCCCCTCCTGCAATCAGTCCGATGACCATGCCGTGGGGTACACCGAAGGTGGGCGGACATTCAGAAGCATCTACGACGCCAAGCCGTCCACTGGTGCCGGCTCCCATATAAAACAACCGCCCACCGGCTTTCATGCGAGGTACCAAGGTTTCTACCAGAGCGGTAATGGCAGGAATCACTTGCTTTACCGTGGTGGCAACGGTTTGGTCTTCCTCGTTGATACCCGTGAGGAGTTCCAGAACCGACATTTTTTCGAGGTGATCTCGGTGACCGGGTTGTTCTGTGTGTGGCAGTGATTCCATGCCGCAAATGTAATTGGAATTTGGTTTTGGTAAGTGAATCGAAATCACTCCAAACGAGCCGCGATAGTGAGTAATAATGAATACAACGGCAAGGATGGGGGCTAGGAACGCTTTTTGGAAAAAGAACTGCACTTGCTAAAAGGGCGATTTCTTTTATCCGCAATCCTGCCAACGCCTGTATTTAAAGGCCTTTCAGAAGGTTTATGGTGACCGTTGCTAAGTCAGAATCGGGAAATTTAACGCTGTGTTGTGGATCGGGATGCAATCCTGCGGCACGTGCCACTTTCAAAAACACTTCTGGCTCAACGATG
>JBJOIB010000073.1:0-7611 GCA_046047375.1 Bacteroidota bacterium | reverse complement strand
ATAACACCCGCTCATTGGGATTGAACCTGATGGGTGGTACGCGATACAAGTTCTGGGGAGAATATTACGTAGATCCGCTGAATAGAAACTCTGATTTCAGCGTCTTTGGTGCCGACATTCGACATTATGAACCCATCCACCGTTCCATGATTCTGGCACTTCGCTTCTCTGCCAGCACCAGTTTAGGGTCGCGCAGGTTGGTGCACTACTTGGGCGGAGTTGATAACTGGATCGGACAACGAGTAAACACTTTAACCCCTATCGCAGACGATCAGAACTATCAATTCCAGACCTTGGCAGCGCCCATGCGTGGTTTTTACGTGAACTCAAGGAATGGAAATTCTTTTGCGTTGGTGAACGCCGAACTGCGTTGGCCTATCTTCAAATACTTTTTAAACAGGCCTGTAAAATCTGATTTCGTAGAGAACTTTCAGGTAATAGGATTCTCAGACATTGGCTCCGCATGGACGGGCCTTCACCCTTACACAGACGAAAACCGTTTCAATCAGGTGGTGTTGGAGCAAAATCCGGTGACTGTAACCATTTCCAACAACCGGGAGCCGATCGTTGCTAGCTACGGTATGGGGCTTCGCTCGCGGGTTCTGGGATACTTTGTGCGTTTCGACATGGCATGGGGCATCGATGATGGGGTTGTACTGCCGCGCGTGTACCATTTCTCACTTGCCATGGATTTCTGATCACCATTTGGTAAAAAATCAGAAATTGCAACGAAATTGACACTTATGGAAGCATCTCAACTTATTATACTTGTGTTGATTGGCTTATTCGCCGGAATGCTCAGTGGCTTCATTGGCATTGGCGGGGGTGTTATCATCGTTCCAGCCTTGATCTACTTTATGAACCTAACGCAATTTCAAGCGCAAGGCACCAGTTTGGCCATCATGCTTCCTCCCGTGGGCATTATGGCACTCATGAATTACTACAACGCGGGGCACGTCAACATCAAATACGCCACCATCATCGCTATCACCTTCATTGTTGGTGGTTACCTTGGTTCTAAGATTGCGCTTAAATTGTCACCCCTCCATGTGCGCTTGGTTTTTGGAATCATTATGTTGTATGTAGCAGGTCGTATGGTATGGACTTCACTACAAGGAATGCTCACTCATGGTAACTAAGGAAGAACTTCAATCCATGGCGCGCGAACATGCGCCAATCGTGTCAAAACATAGACGCCACCTTCACAGGTATCCAGAGCTGTCATTCCACGAGCACAATACTGCAGCTTATGTAGCCGGCGTGCTGCAAGACTTAGGCATTGAATTTCAGACAGGTGTAGCTGGAACCGGCATAGTAGCCATCCTCCGAGGGGAGATGCCGGGGTCGAAAGTGATTGCGCTCCGTGCAGACTTGGATGCCTTGCCTATTCAAGAAGAAAACACCGTCGATTATGCCTCGCAAAACGCTGGAGTAATGCATGCGTGTGGTCATGATGTGCACACCTCCTCTTTATTGGGAGTTGCGGCATTGCTTCAGGGCTTACGCGCCCGATGGGGTGGCACCATCAAGCTTTTGTTTCAACCGGGGGAGGAATTATTACCCGGTGGCGCCTCTTTGATGATTGCTGCTGGAGCATTGAAAAATCCCGAGCCTACGGCCATTTTAGGCCAACATGTATTTCCCGAACTGCCTGCCGGCAAAGTAGGCTTCAAAGCCGGGATGTACATGGCTTCGGCGGACGAAATATACATCACTGTTAAGGGGAAAGGAGGACATGCGGCGCTTCCTGCGCGATTCACCGATCCAATTTTAGCCGCTTCCCATATGCTTGTTGCTCTGCAGCAGGTGGTTAGCAGAAAAGCATCGCCAGAGTTGCCTACGGTGCTGTCGTTTGGAAAATTCAACTCCGTGGGCGGTGCAAACAACATCATCCCCAACGAAGTACGATTAGAAGGCACGCTTCGCACATTTGATGAAGCATGGCGTTATGAAGCCCATCGGTGGATTGAGAAAATTGCGCGTGATACCTGTTCCGCGTCAGGATGTGAAGCCATTGTTGATATTCAAGTGGGCTATCCGTTCCTGACCAATGATGAAGAGCTAACGCATAAAGCGAAACGCGCCGCGGTCGATTATCTAGGAGAAGAAAATGTTGTTGATCTCGGCATTCGCATGACAGCCGAAGATTTTTCGTACTACTCCCAAATCATGCCCGGTTGCTTCTACCGATTGGGAACCGCATCCGCTGATGGTAAGCACACCTCAGGACTGCATACACCAACATTCGACATTGACGAAACAGCGCTCGAGACCTCCATTGGTTTGATGGCCTGGCTTGCATTGCAAGAGTTGAATATGTAGGGGTATCAGTTCGCTACTTCACTCATAAATTTGATGCGCATCAAGCGAAGCTCATCTTCAGTGAAATCGTCACCCAGTTCTTTGATGGCATCTTCTATCGAGTCTGATTCTGCTTCCATGAAGTACTCAAAGATATCTCCTTGCGAGTCTTCATCAAGAATTTCGCTGAGGTAATAATCGAGGTTTATTTTCGTTCCCGAAGCAACGATAGACTCTATCTCATCAATCAATTCGCCCAATTCTTTTCCTACCGCGGTAGCGATATCTTCAAGCGGCAATTTTCGATCGATGTTTTGGATGATGCTCACCTTCGCGCCTGATTTGTTGACGATGGATTTAACCACCATGTCTTGTGGGCGTTCGATGTCATTATCTTCCACATACTTCTTGATCATGTTGATGAAAGGCTGACCAAACTTCATGGCTTTACCTTTTCCAACACCGCTGATCATCGTAAGCTCATCAATGGTAACAGGGTAATGCGTGGCGATCTCTTCGAGAGAAGGGTCTTGAAAAATCACATACGGAGGCAGCGATTTTTCTTTTGCCACCTTCTTCCGCAGGTCTTTGAGCATGATTAGCAAGTCATCATCGAGCGCTCCAGCTCCGCCTTGACGGGAGTTGTTGATGACCGTATCTTTATCATCTACATCACTGAAGTCGCGCTCTTGAATGAGCATGATATCGTGAGGGGCCTTCAAAAATGCCTTTCCTTTATCGGTTACTTTGAGGGTTCCGTAAGACTCGATTTCCTTTTTCAGGTATCCTGCAACCACTGTTTGGCGCACCACAGCGTGCCAGAATTTATCGTCTTTCGCTGATCCTGCCTCCCAATAGGCCGATTCGTTTCCGCGGTATGTTTGCACTTCGGCCGACATTTTTCCGGTAAGCACGTTCACGATGTAACCTGACTTGTGCATTTCGCCTCCATCGAGAACCGTTTTGAGCAGAACTTGAACGTACTTGCTGCCTTCGTATCGCTCACGCGGATAGCGGCTATTATCGTCCATGTCGGCTCCAGGGCCATTGATTTCATCGAAATCTTCACCGAAATAATGGAGGATGAATTTACGTCTCGACATTGAAGTTTCGGCGTAGGCCACCACTTCATTGATGAGTTGCATACCCACTTCTTGCTCTGCGATCGGTTTTCCGTGGAGGAATTTCTCTAGTTTTTCAATGTCTTTGTAGCTGTAGAAAGCCACGCAGATCCCTTCTCCACCGTCACGTCCGGCTCTACCTGTTTCTTGGTAGTAGCTTTCAAGGGATTTTGGCATATCGTAATGGACTACAAAGCGCACATCGGGCTTGTCTATCCCCATTCCAAAGGCGATGGTAGCTACGATGATGTCGACATCCTGCATCAAGAATTGATCTTGCACCCTTGAGCGTTGGTTGCTATCCATGCCCGCGTGGTAAGGCAAGGCTTTGATGCCATTTACCTGGAGCGTTTGAGCTATTTCTTCCACCTTTTTACGTGAGAGGCAGTAAACGATTCCGCTCTTGCCTTCGTGCTGTCGCACAAACTGGATGATTTGCTTGAGCGCGTCTTTCTTCGGGCGTACTTCGTAATAAAGGTTGGGGCGGTTGAACGACGACTTGAACAGTCTTGCATCGTTCATACCGAGGTTTTTTTGGATGTCTTGCTGCACTTTTGGTGTAGCCGTAGCCGTAAGGGCTATAATTGGCACATCCGAAATTTGCTGTATGATGCTTTTCAGACGGCGGTATTCAGGTCTGAAATCGTGACCCCATTCGGAAATACAATGTGCTTCATCAATAGCGACAAAGGATATTTTCACAGACTGGAGGAATGCAACGTTTTCTTCCTTTGTGAGTGATTCGGGTGCCACGTAAAGCAATTTTGTTACGCCAGCGGTCACATCATCCTTCACGCGTTGAATCTCACTTTTGTTGAGTGAGGAGTTCAAAAAATGCGCTACGCCTTCTTCCTCGCTAAATCCACGAATGGCATCCACCTGGTTTTTCATCAAGGCTATGAGGGGTGATACCACAATGGCTGTTCCTTCGCTCATCAGAGCCGGAAGTTGATAGCACAATGATTTACCACCACCGGTGGGCATTATCACGAAGGTATCGTGTCCATTGAGCAAAGAGGTAATAACCGCCTCTTGTTCTCCTTTGAACGCATCGAACCCAAAGAACTTCTTGAGTGCCTCTTTTGGCTCAAGTTCTGTTGCCGTCATTGATTTTTCTACTTTTGTTTCCGTTAATATAACACTTTTCGCCGTGGTTGAAACAAATTCATCCATGATTGAAACATTTTTTTACACTTGCCAAATACATCATCCATCCTTCAGTCGGCCCAGCGAACGCTTCAGTTAGAAGCAGCTGCTGTGGCGCACTTAGTTAACTATTTAAACGATGACTTTGTGCAAATTGTTCAGCAAATTTTGTCATCCGGTGGCAGGGTAGTTTTTACCGGCATAGGGAAGAGTGCAAATATCGCAAATAAACTCGTAGCGACCTTCAATTCTACGGGAACTCCTGCACTTTTTATGCATGCTGCCGATGCCATTCACGGTGATTTGGGAATAGTACAACGTGAAGATCTGGTTATTTGTATCTCAAAGAGCGGAAATTCTCCTGAAATCAAAGCCTTGGTGCCGTTGGTGAAAAGCATGGGAAATGTGTTGGTGGGCATGGTTGGGAACATGGATTCTTTTCTGGCACAGCACAGCGATTACTTGCTAAACACCACGGTCGAAAAAGAAGCTTGTCCGAACAACCTGGCACCCACCACCTCTACCACAGCGCAGCTTGCTATGGGAGATGCCGTGGCGATTTGTTTGATGGAGGCACGTGGCTTTAGCGCTCGTGACTTCGCCAGGTATCACCCCGGAGGCGCTTTGGGCAAGAAACTATATCTAACCCTCGGTGATCTTTTGCAACCCCTTGACCAACCTGCTGTTCATCCTTCCACATCGCTGAAAGAAGTTATCGTTGAGATATCTGCCAAGCGAAGAGGTGCCACTGCGGTCGTTGAAGAAGGCGTGCTCGTGGGAGTGATTACCGATGGCGACATTCGACGCATGTTGGAAAAAAACATCGACATCGCCAGTGCCGTGGCTTCAGACATCATGAGCCGCCATCCAAAAACACTCGACGCCGGGGAACTCGCGGTTGACGCGTTTCACATGATGGAGCAAAACAGTATCACACAAATCGTGGTTTTGAAAGAAGGTAAATACGTGGGAATTGTACATTTGCACGACATTCTTCGGGAAGGTATTTTTTAAGTTGAGATCATGGCGGAAGAACAAGAAATGAGTTTTTTGGAGCACCTGGAAGAGCTTCGCTTCAAGCTGATGCGTTCGGTGATTGCCATTTTCGTGGTCGCCATTGTGTTGTTCATCGCCAAAGACTTCGTTTTTGATACCATCATTTTTGGACCACGCAAAACTGATTTCATCTCGTATAGAGCTTGGTGTAAGCTATCTCACCTGTTGGGTCTCGACGAGAGCCTATGTACTTCCCAACTGAATTTCTCGGTGATTAACACCACCCTCATGGGCAAGTTCACAGCCCACCTCATGGTGTCGATCATTGGTGGTATCATTGTGGCCTTTCCCTACATTTTTTACCAATTCTGGTCTTTTGTGAAGCCCGGATTGCGTCAAAATGAGGCTCACGCCGTGCGAGGCATCACATTTTTTACTGCCCTTTTATTCTTTTCGGGGGTGCTGTTTGGTTACTTCGGCATTGTGCCACTGTCTTTGCAGTTTCTTGGAAACTATGAATTGGCCGATGTGGAATCGAAAATCACCATCATGTCTTACATGAAAACCGTTGCCACCATCACTCTTGCCAGTGGCCTCGTGTTTCAATTACCCATAGTCATCTACTTCTTGTCGAAAGTTGGATTGGTTACCCCAGCCACCTTGCGTTCGTACAGAAAGCACGCCCTCGTCGTGAACCTGGTGCTTGCTGCCATCATCACTCCTCCAGACATTACCAGTCAGGTCATGGTGGCCATTCCGGTTCTGTTCTTGTACGAAATCAGCATCTACATCAGCGCACGGGTTGAAAAGGGGCGTTTGCAAAAGCAGTCGACTCCCGCCCGTTAACAACAATGGACCGTGTAAAACACCCGGCACCTGGCAGGTGAACATTCGGCTGCATTATTCGTACATTCGCTTAAGACTGCACCTGCCGGAAGACATGAGACCGTTCAAGACATATCTCCCATTTGTTATACTGCTGTATTGCCTGCTTCATGCAGCAACGGCGTATGCACAAAAAACGGTGGTTAAAGGGCGTGTTACCGATGCTGTTACTGGAGAAGGAATGCCGTTCGTAAACATCCTATTTGTTGGCACAAAAAGCGGTACCAACACAGATTTAGATGGTTATTACACCTTAGAGACCTACTACGCCAGCGACAGCCTCAGAGCCTCTTTCATAGGGTACACCCCATCAACCAAAAAGGTAAAAAGGGATGCCGTTCAAACCATCAACTTCGCATTGAGTCAAACCAGTGTGCAGTTGGAAGCAGCCGTTATCAAACCCACCGAAGAAGAAAATCCGGCGCACCCCATCGTACGAGGCATTCTCCGCAACAAAGACATCAACAACAGAGAAAAACTCGAGGCTTACGAGTATGAGCTGTACAACAAGGTGGAATTCGACCTGAACAACATCACAGAAGAATTCAGAAACCGCAAAATATGGCGCTCCTTTGACTTTGTTTTCGACAACATCGACAGCACAGAAGAAAAGATATACCTCCCTGTCTTCATGACTGAAAGTATGTCGAATTTCTATTACCGCAAAAATCCCAAGACCTCGAAAGAGATCATTCGCGCCACCAAGGTGTCAGGGGTAGAAAACAGCAGTGTATCGCAGTTTCTGGGTGATATGTACCAGAATGTGAACATTTACGACAACAACATCGTGGTCTTTGGAAAGAGCTTTGTAAGTCCAATCTCCAACTCGGGATTCGCCTTTTACCGCTATTACCTGATGGACTCGGCATACATCGACAACAAGTGGTGTTATCAGATTAAGTTTCAACCCAAGCGCAAGCAAGAGCTGACCTTCGATGGAGAGTTTTGGGTAAACGATACCACCTATGCGATTAAAATTGTGGAGGCTACTATTGCGAAAGATGCCAACATCAACTACATCCACAATCTAAAAGTACGACAGGAGTACAACGAGGTTGAAAACGAAGTTTGGATGCTGACGAAAGATCAGCTAACCATCGACTTCAACCTCACCGATAAAACCATGGGCTTTTACGGACGAAAAACCACCACTTATAGGGAT
>JBJOIB010000072.1:0-3674 GCA_046047375.1 Bacteroidota bacterium | reverse complement strand
CCTGAAACCATTTTGGGTGATTCAGCGATCTGCGTTCACCCGGATGATGAGCGCTTCAAGCACCTGCACGGCAAGCGTGTGATTGTTCCGATTGTTGGACGTGAAGTTCCAATTATTCAGGATGACTACGTCGACATGGAGTTCGGTACCGGCTGCTTGAAGGTAACACCTGCCCACGACGTGAACGACCATGAACTTGGACGCAAGCATCACCTCGAAACCATTGACGTGATGAACGATGATGGCACCATGAGCCCACTGGCAGGAAAATATGCCGGAATGGATCGCTTTGCAGTGCGCAAACAAATCATTGAAGACATTGAAGCTCTCGGACAATTGGAGAAAGTGGAAGAATACCTCAACAAAGTGGGGTACTCTGAACGCACCGATGCAGTAATTGAGCCTCGACTGTCGTTGCAGTGGTTCGTAGACATGAAGGAACTCGCAAAGCCAGCACTAGAGAATGTAGAGAACGATACCATTCGCTTTTTCCCTGCGAAATTTAAAAACAGCTACCGCAACTGGATGGAGAACATCAAAGACTGGTGTATCAGCCGACAGCTGTGGTGGGGTCATCGTATTCCGGCCTACTACTACGGTGATGGAAATCTGAACTTTGTGGTGGCTAAAACAGCCGATGAAGCACTAGAAAAAGCACGTCGCGACTCTGGCAACCCAGCTTTAACCCATGCTGACTTGCGTCAGGATGAAGATGTAATGGATACCTGGTTCTCTTCTTGGTTGTGGCCGATTTCAGTTTTTGATGGCTTTTACAAAGACGATGAGGTCAACTACTACTATCCTACAAATGACCTTGTTACAGCTCCTGAGATTATGTTCTTCTGGGTAGCGAGGATGATCATTGCAGGGTACGAATACAAAGGTACCTTCCCATTCAGAAACGTATATTACACTGGAATTGTGCGCGATAAACTCGGACGAAAGATGAGTAAGTCGCTTGGAAACTCTCCTGATCCTCTTGATCTTATCAAGGAATACGGGGCTGACGGTGTACGCGTGGGAATGCTTTTA
Organism: Bacteroidota bacterium; assembly: GCA_046047375.1. Classification (GTDB taxonomy): domain Bacteria; phylum Bacteroidota; class Bacteroidia; order Flavobacteriales_D; family Sanyastnellaceae; genus RI-182. The sequence continues at coordinate 2,642 of JBJOIB010000072.1, read as the reverse complement.
ACATCACCTGCAGGAAATGATCTGCCATTCGATGATAAATTGTGCGAACAAGGACGCAACTTCTCGAACAAGATATGGAACGCCTTCCGCTTGGTAAATGGTTGGAGTGTGGCCGATGTGGAACAACCTGAATCTGCTCGCATTGCTGTTGAATGGATGCAGTCTCGCATGTCTCAAGCCATTCTTGAAATCAACGATTTGTTTGAGCAATTCAAGCTCAGTGAGGCCTTGATGACTACATACAAGTTGATTTGGGACGATTTCTGTTCGTGGTACCTCGAAATGGTGAAGCCGGTATACGGTAGTCCGATAGACCGCGCTACTCTTGCCGCAACGGTTCAATTCTTTGAAACAGGTTTGCGCTTGTTGCATCCATTCATGCCATTTATTTCAGAAGAAATATGGCAGTTGTTACGCGAGCGTTCAACACCGCAAGATGCGCTTGTAGTGGCTGAATGGCCAACCGCCACGGAGGTTAATAGCGATATGCTTGCTGCCTTCGCCCTGATGCAAGAGGTGGTAACGGGTGTACGCACCATTCGAAAAGACAACCAGATTCCACAGAAAGAAGCCATCGAACTCATTGTTCGAAACAATGGCGATGTTACAGATCAGTTTGATCCTGTGATTAAGCATCTCTGCAACATCACCTCAATAGCGTATGCTGCGGAAAAGCAAGAAAAAGCTTTTTCATTCATGGTTCGCACCAGTGACTTTTTTGTGCCTTTCGGCGATAACGTGGATACAGCGGCAGAGAGGGAGAAACTGGAAAAAGAGTTGGAGTACTTGCAGGGCTTTTTAACGTCGGTTGAAAAGAAATTGCAGAACGAAAAATTCGTGAACAGCGCTCCGGCAGCAGTGGTGGATAGTGAAAAGAAGAAGCAATCGGATGCGCTTTCTAAAATTGCAGCGATACAAGAAAAGTTGGCATCGTTGAATTGATGAATCAACCGACGATAACCGGTTTTAGCTTCATTGGGAACGAGCGCGGCTCATCTACCCACCAGCCTTTTCGAACGTATTACTCCGCAGGCCGGGAAGAAAATCCGTGGCTGTTTTATGCTGCTTCCAAAGAAGAAACAGCACGTGCTTTGGAGCTTGCGTCAACCGCCTTTGAGGCATATAAGAACGTTACTCATGCGCAACGGGCTGAGTTTTTACGAAGCATAGCCAACGAAATTATTGGGTTGGATGAGCTCTTGTTGGAAGTATACATGCGGGAGTCATCGTTACCGCTTGCGCGCGCAAGGGCTGAACGATCACGAACGGTGCATCAGCTTACATCCATGGCTAGGTGGATAGAGGAGGGGCGACACCTCGGTATTATTATTGAAACGGCTCAACCTTCGCCGGAGGGTATCAACCGTGTGGACTTACGCAAAATGCACATTCCTCTCGGTACTGTTGCTGTGTTCGGGGCTTCGAATTTTCCGTTGGCATATTCCACTGCCGGTGGTGATACTGCTTCTGCCTTGGCTGCTGGTTGTCCGGTCATTGTGAAAGGACATCCCATGCATGCTGGAACGGGCGAACTGGTAGCGGGAGCGGTCATCCGCGCTGCACGCGCGACGGGAATGCCCAATGGCGTATTCTCAAATCTACATGCATTCGATTACCAAATAGGGCAGCAATTGGTGGAGCATCCCGCTGTGGCAGCTGTAGGTTTTACTGGGAGCCATGCAGGTGGCCGCGCATTGTTTGATCTAGCATCAAAGCGAAAGAACCCCATTCCGGTATTCGCTGAAATGGGTAGCACCAATCCCGTAATCATTTTACCCAGCAGCATTGAAAACGATGTTGAACGCTCCCAGTGGGTAGTGAAAATCACAGCTTCTATGACCAATGGGGCAGGGCAGTTTTGTACCCAGCCCGGGTTGCTTTTTATGCTCAGAAGTGCGGCTTCAGATGCGTTTAGGCAAGATATGACTCAACACGTGCTTGAATCGCAAAAACAAGCCATGTTGCATCCTGGAATCTACGACCGTTTCAAGAAAGGGAAGGAGTCAGTTATGGCGGCTCAAGGCGTGCGACGAGCTGCAGATGGCGGTCAACAAGACATGTACGCAGGAGGTGTGCTATTGGAGTTGGATGCTCGTGACTTTGTATCGAACCCACATCTGCACCAGGAGGTATTTGGGCCACTCAGCCTCGCGGTGCTCTGCGAGAGCATGGAAGAGATGCGCAGTGCGCTGGCTACATTGGAAGGACAGCTCACAGGAACTTTGATAGGAGAACCCACTGAATTGAAGGAGTCAGGATTGGTTGAAGTGCTCCGTGAAAAAGTAGGGCGTTTGATTTTCAACGGTGTTCCAACCGGGGTAGAGGTAAATGCCGCGATGCAGCACGGCGGCCCTTATCCCGCTACCACCGATGCGCGATTTACAGCCGTGGGACCCAAGTCCATAGACCGTTGGATGAGGCCCATCACTTTTCAAAATACACCTGAAGAGCTGCTTCCAGAAGAGTTGCAACTGAAGACCACCGCGTATCCCCGAATTTTGAATGGTAACCTTCTGGCAGGTGATGAGGCAGGCCATTGAACAAAGCGGCACCTTCAAGCGTTATGGCAGTGAGCACAGAAATTTAAAGTTTGAATAAGGGCGGCCGTTGAAAAATAGTATCTTCACATAAGTTATGTTGTA
>JBJOIB010000071.1:0-3086 GCA_046047375.1 Bacteroidota bacterium | reverse complement strand
GGGAAAATGCTGCTCGCGGAGTCCGATTGATACTCTATGGTCTATTTGCTAAAATGGTGGTTGCAGATAATTTAGCTCCTTTGGTAGATCAAGTCTTCGACCATCCCGACGCCTATTCCTCTGGAAGTATCCTCTTGGGAATGTTTATGTACTCATTTCAAATCTACGGTGACTTTTTCGGTTACTCCAGCATTGCTATTGGTGTTTCACTCTTCTTCGGTGTTCAACTCATGAACAACTTTCAATCACCTTATTCGGCAATCGGCGTGGTTGATTTTTGGCGACGTTGGCACATTTCGCTCTCCACCTGGTTCAGAGATTACCTTTACTTTCCCCTTGGTGGCAGTCATGTGAACACCATTAAATGGTTAAGAAATGTACTTGTCGTTTTTCTGCTAAGCGGAATCTGGCACGGTGCCAATTGGACGTTCATTGTTTGGGGAGGAATTCATGCTCTATTTTACTTCTTGGAAGTCGTAATTACCACACATTTGAAATGGAGCTTTCACAAACATATACCGCTCTTTGTACGTGGGCTTCTTACTTTTTGTATCGTCACCTTGGCATGGGTATTCTTCAGATCGCCTTCACTTGACCACGTTTGGCTCATGTTTGGTTCCCTTTCAGGTTCGGGAATTTGGCACCTGCACATTCCGATTGCCACATGGCTATTTCTTGGATTGTTCTTAGCGCTTGACCGTTTCACCGCCGTCCGGCGAATAGACGTACTTGCCGGGGCTGTCCCAACAACGCTGCGCTGGGGCGTTTACGGGGTGTTTATTTTTATCATAATCGCCTTTTCAGGAGTCAACCAGGCGCCTTTCATCTATTTTCAGTTCTAATGAAACAACTGTTGACCAACATCTCTGTATTGCTCGGTGTCATCCTTCTTGGTAACTTCATCTACAAGCGATATTTCTTTGAGCAGGATTTGCGAAAGTACTCCCCTTTGATTGAACAAATAAATGCCATTGCACCTACAACTGATGTGGTTTACCTCGGAGAATCTTCCAATACCACCTTTCGAGATGATGATGTAGACAAACGATCCATTGCTCAATTTATGGGAGATCAACTGCCGAACCTAACGGTGGCACAAATTACCCAGCCGGCAGGACATGTGGGCACATACAAAGCTCTATTGTCTTTTCTATTAGCTCGTAACACCTGGAAACCTAGGGCAGTGGTCATCACCTTAAATTTGCGTTCTTTCTCCCCGGAGTGGCGATGTTCGAATTTGGAAAACGCCCTCCAAGAATCGCTCATAATGCTGCGTAACAACCCTCCTTTGATCAACCGAATGATGCTGTCATTTTCTTATTACTCCAAGCACTCGGAAAAGGAAAATGAACGCTGTAAAGAGAGTCTTTGGAAAGAAAAGCTGGCTTTTCTTGACCCGGAACTACCATACAACAACGCAGCTCAGTGGGTCAAAGCCATTGAAAAAAACGACACCCTGAGTTGGGAAGTAAAAGAGCTGACCGCACACTACATTCGCGCTTATGCTTTTGAAATAGATACTGCAAACAACGAACGCATAGCAGCCATGGAGGAGATCATTGCAATGCTTATAGAAAGGGGTATTAACCCTGTGTTTCACATTGTGGCTGAAAACGTGGACAGACTGCACGAGCTTGCTGGTGAGCCTATTGCTAACAATACCCTCAGAAATGCAGACTTACTTTCGCGCTGGTTAACCGACAGAAACGTCTCTGTTGTGAACAATATAGCGCTGGTGCGCGATGAGGACTTTACTGATAGACACTGGACAACGGAGCATTACTCAGAACAAGGTAGACATGTGTTGGCACAGCAGCTGGCAATGCAGTTGAGTTCGCTGTTAAACACGACATTTTCAGCCACTTATCCATTTTCGAAGCGCTACAAAGGCGAGTTTTTTAATGACTGCGAGCCTAACAGTGATTGGGGTGATTCAAATACACTGACTTCTCAGAAGGCTTTATCTGGACAGTTCAGCTCCTGCATTATGGTCGATCAGCCATATTCCATCACCTTTGAGTATCCATTAGCCTACCTTCCAGAAGACCGGAGGAACAACATTGTTTTTCAATTTTCTTACTACGGTCCCGCACCCAAAGGCGCATTGGCAATAATGCAAACAACAGGCGATAACGCCGTATTTGAAAGCGCCTCATTCGGACAACACTCTGATTATATTTCAGATTGGAACACCGCCACCATTACATATCAGCTCAATGAAGAAATCATTCGTGGAAGAACTATTAAGTTGTATGTGCACTCCGAAAACAACGTTCCTTTCTACTGTGACGATTTCAGCGTGGTTTTTCATTAAAAAAACGCGTAATCACGTTTAGAACGAATAGTTAGACGCCATTTCAAAATCGAGCTGGCGCTTTAGCAAATTCGCACCGGCTACTACAACAACCACTTCATCACCAAAGTGGTATTCACGCCCGGTGGCACGGCCTTTCAAACATAAACGAGCCTCGTCGTAGTAATACTGGTCATCGGTAAGATTATCCAAGCTCACCATTCCTTCACATTTGTTGTCTACCAGTTCTACGTACAAGCCCCAGCCGGTGACGCCAGAAATCACCCCTTTGAAGGTTTCGCCCAAGCGGGTCATCAAGAATTCTACTTGTTTGTACTTAATCGATGCTCGTTCGGCTTCAGCCGCCTTTTTTTCGCGTTCCGACGAGTGTTTGCATTTCACCTCAAACTCGCTAGCGCTCAAGTTTTGGCCTCCCTCCAGGTAATGCTGGAGCATGCGGTGAACCATCACATCCGGGTAACGCCGAATAGGCGATGTAAAGTGCGTGTAGAAGTCGAACGCCAAGCCGTAATGGCCAATATTCTGGGTGCTATACTCCGCTTTTGCCATGCTTCGAATGGCCATGGTTTTAATGACATCCTGCGCGGGAGCTCCTTCAATTTTGGATATCAAATCGCGAATGGCTCTCTCAGCATTGTCTTTGTTTGGTTTGGGCATTTCGTAGCCAAATCGGCCGGCAAACTCTCTCAAATTGCGCAACTTTTCGAGATCAGGCAAGTCGTGAATTCGATAAACGAAGGTGTGCGACTGCCCCGTTTGAGGTTTCCCGATG
>JBJOIB010000070.1:0-6249 GCA_046047375.1 Bacteroidota bacterium | reverse complement strand
GCATGTGATCGTGTTTTTAACGACGTGGATATATGCGTTATGTCTGCTGCGGTAGCTGATTACAGACCCAAGCACGTTGCCTCTTCGAAAGTGAAGAAAACAGAAGGAGAATGGGCCATTGAGATGGAACGCACAACCGATATTCTCAAAGCCCTCGGAGAACGGAAGAGAGCGAACCAACTGCTTGTGGGCTTTGCTTTGGAAACCGACAATGAATTGGAAAATGCCAAAGGGAAACTGGAACGAAAAAACCTCGATTTTATTGTGCTGAACTCCTTGAACAATGAAGGCGCGGGTTTTGCGTTTGATACGAATAAAATTACCCTGATCGAACGCTCCGGGAATATCACTAATTTTGAACTCAAGTCGAAAGCCGAAGTGGCTGCAGATATTGTTGATAAGCTGATAGCATTATGTGGAAGAAACTGATTGTTTGGGTGTTTGCTTTCCCCCTTTTTAGCTCTGCACAAGAGCTCAATTGCTCCGTGCAGGTGTTGGCGCCAACGGTAGCAAACATTGATCCTGCTCGTTTCAAAACCATGGAAGAGCAGATTACCGAATTTATGAATGCGCGGAAGTGGACTGAAGATGAATTTGAAATAACCGAACGCATCGAAGTCAACATCCAGGTTACCATCACTACAGCGCCTACCCAAAACAGCTTCTCTGGAAGCATCATGGTGCAGTCTACACGGCCTGTGTACAACAACGACTATAAAACACCGGTGTTTACAGTGAACGATGGCGATTTCGACTTTACGTTTCTCGATAATCAAATCATTCAATTCGGCTTAGATAAGCACCGCGACAACCTTTCGAGTGTGCTCGCCTACTACGCTTATATGGTGATAGCAACCGATTATGATACATTTAGCGAAGAAGGCGGAACGTCTTACTACCTTAAAGCTCAGAACATTGTTGCCAATGCGCAAAACGCACCTGAAGGTGGATGGAAAGCCAGCGAAGGAAATAGAAACAGGTATTGGCTGGTGGAAAATATCATTTCGCAAACGTTCAGACCCTTGCGCAAATGCCTGTACCTCTATCATCGTCAAGGTTTTGACAAGTTGTATGGGAATGTAGAAGAAAGTCGCAAAACCATTGCCGATGCCATCATAGAGTTGCGTAACATCCACAAAGTACGTCCGTCATCTTACAACGTGCAGCTCTTCTTTTCAACCAAAGGCAACGAACTGGTAAAGCTCTTCGCGCCGGCTCCTGAGGCCGAACGTCAGCGCATTTTGCCTGTGTTGAAAGAGCTAGATCCAGGAAATATCAAGAAGTACGACCAATCCCTTGGGTAGGCATGCTTCATCGCCTCTTTATAGAAAACTACGCGCTGATTGATCGGTTGGAGTTATCGTTCAGCAGCGGACTAACCGTGATGACCGGTGAAACCGGATCAGGGAAGTCGATTGTGTTGGGAGCTCTCGGACTTGTTTTGGGGGATCGGGCAGAGGGTGAAAGTGTGCGCGATGCTTCTCGCAAGTGCATTGTTGAAGCTACCTTCCGTGTGCGAGAGCACATGCGCGATTTTTTCGAAGCACACGATCTGGATTTCGCCCCTGAAACCATCATTCGTAGAGAAATCGCCCCCGGTGGTAAGTCGCGGTCGTTTGTGAACGATACGCCCGTTGCAGTGCGTCAACTCAAAGAATTAGGGGAACAATTGATCGATGTGCATAGCCAGTTTGAGACATCGAATCTGCGTTCGCGCGAATTCCGATTTCACCTCCTAGATGCCAAGGCGAACCAACTGCACGAATCCGCAGAATACAGCAGGGTTTTCAAAAAACTGCAGCAAACTAGATCAACCCTCGATCAACTCAAAGAGGAAGACAAAAAAGGAGTGGCAGAAGTGGAGTTTGCGGCCTTTCAGTTGCGTGAGTTGGAAGAGGCCGGACTTGAGACACTCAATGTGGCAGACCTAGAAGAAGAGGCCGCTATGCACCGCAATGCAGAAGGCATAGTGGAAGCTTTGCAAGCTTTGGTTTACGCCATGGAGGAAGGTGAGGCGCCCGTGCTTGCTGTCTTGAAAACAGCCTTGCAACGGCTCGATGCCATAGCGGCGGAACATAGGCCTAGTGGAGAATTGCGAGAGCGTTTGAACAGTGTGTACATAGAGCTTAGCGATTTAACCCGCGAGGCATCTTCAGAGCGCGATCGCATTGAAAGTGATCCCCGCCGTTTGGCGTCGATAGAAGAAGAGCTAGACAAGGTGTATGCTTTGGTGCACAAACACCGCCTTCAACGGGTAGAAGACCTGGTGGATCTGCAGCGGGAATTTAAAGAGCGCGTTATGCGGTTTGAAGGCCTGACCGACGAAATTCATCGCGTGGAAAAGGAGATTGCAGCCCTAGAACAGCAGGTGCTTACACAGGGGGAGTTGCTTAGGGAAGGCCGTATCCGAGCCGCTGGCGAGATGGAAAAAGAGATACAAATGCACCTGCAAGGCCTGAAAATGCCTGAGGCGCGATTGAAGATAGAACTTCCCGCTTTACCCACTCCTGGAATATATGGGCTAACCGACGTAGAGATGCTTTTTAGCGCCAATAAAGGAATGTCGTTGCAGCCTATAGAGCGCGTAGCCAGTGGGGGTGAGCTATCGCGTTTTATGCTGGCCTTAAAAGCTACATTGTGTGCTTACCAATCGCTCCCAACCCTTATATTGGATGAAATTGATAGTGGTGTGTCAGGAGAGGTAGCTGCCCGCGTGGCCGATACTATGCGTGCCATGAGTGCTCATGTGCAATTGATAGCTATTACCCATTTACCACAGGTAGCAGGCAAGGCAGAGCACCACCTGAAAGTAGCCAAGCGCGTTGAGGGAGGCACAACACTTACCGGCGTAGTGATGCTTACGACGGAGGGCAGGGTAGAAGAGGTGGCCGGAATGCTTTCGGGCGATCAAATAACCGAAGCAGCGCGGCACCAAGCAAGGCAATTGCTAGCCATGGAGTAGATTTCAACCGTGCTTGTTAACAATACGTTACCAACGGGGCTTTTCCTTTCGCAGAATCCTTCTACCTTCGCATTGTAATTCAGGCATTCAAGTCGAAAAATCGTACTTTTGATGCGCTATTTACGGAGAGGTTCTCGCCATAGGAGAACGTTACTAAAAAACATTTCGGTTTGGACATTTTTGAACGGATCAGAAACAACCGCGGACCACTCGGGCAACACGCCAAAGAGTCGCACGGTTACTTTACCTTTCCCAAGTTGGAAGGGCCTATTTCGAATCGCATGACTTTCCGCGGGAAAGAGTTGTTGGTTTGGAGTATTAACAACTACTTAGGTTTAGCCAACCACCCGGAGGTGCGTCAGGTAGATGCAGAAGCCGCCAAGGAGTGGGGCATGGGTTACCCAATGGGGGCGCGCATGATGTCTGGGCAAACCAAGTACCACGAAGAATTGGAAGCGCAGCTTGCAGACTTCATGCAGAAAGAAGACGCCTTCTTGCTCAATTACGGTTACCAAGGGTGTATGAGTGCTATTGAAGCATTGGTAGATCGTCATGATGTGATTGTGTACGATTCAGAATCGCACGCATGCATGGTAGACGGAGTTCGTTTACACCACGGAAAGCGTTTTGTGTTTCAGCACAACGACATGGAGAGCTTCGAGAAGCAATTGAAGCGTGCCAAGGCTCTTACTGAGCAAAGTGGTGGTGGTATTTTGGTAGTTACCGAAGGGGTGTTTGGCATGGCTGGAGACCAAGGGAAGTTGGCTGAAATTGTAAAATTCAAAAAGGATTACGGTTTCAGATTGTTTGTTGACGATGCACATGGATTTGGAACCATTGGTGAGCAAGGACGAGGTGCGGGCGATTTTCAGGGTGTTCAGAAAGACATAGATGTGTATTTCGGGACCTTTGCAAAATCCATGGCCACTGTTGGTGCATTTGTAGCATCAGAAGAGCATATCATTGATTACTTCCGCTACAACATGCGTTCACAGACATTCGCGAAGTCATTGCCAATGCCGATTGTTATTGGTGCTATGAAGCGTCTGGAGATGATGCGCACACGTCCGGAGCTCAAAGAAAAACTTTGGACTATAGCTAACGCATTGCAGACCGGTTTGAAAGATGCGGGCTTCAACATTGGCTATACCAATTCAGCGGTTACACCGGTGTTTTTGAGCGGCGGATTAGGCGAGGCAACCAATATGACCTTGGATTTGCGTGAGAACTACGGTATTTTCTGCTCTATTGTGGTTTATCCTGTAGTGCCGAAGGATGTTATCATGCTTCGACTTATTCCAACCGCGGTTCACACCTTAGAAGACGTTTCATACACCATTGAAACCTTCAAAAAGGTAAAAGAGAAATTGGCCAACGGCGAATACGTTTCAGAGAAAATCGCTTCGTGGAGCTAAAAGAAATCCTTCTATATATGAAAAGGCCGGTGTTACATCGGCCTTTTTTTATGTGATGAAAATTTCACGTTTTGTGTTTTATGTTTAAAATAAAAGTAGAATTTATATTGTATTGACAAAAAAAAGAATATATTGCTATGACTTAAACAACCAATGCATGCACAACGCATGGGAATTTGATCGTTTCATAGAGCTTGCGGAGGACATTGACATCAAAGTAGATTGGTGCATGCAGGTGCATTATTCCCTGGAAGACGATGGAGATTACGGATTGTATATGTGGGATTGGGATGCGAACGACCTCGGGCAGCAAGAGGGGTGGGGGCCCAACCAAGGGTATTGTTACAAAACCCAACTTGGCTTACCGGAGGTGATCGATTTTTTTTCTGACCCAGTAGCTATTAGCAACTATAAGAAAAAACTGAGATACAACATTGCCCGATGGGGGTATTCAACCGCTATTTCTAACATTGAGCTGTTTTCGGAGATTAACAATGCCGGAGAGAAAGATTCAAACGACAAGCGCAGATACATAAACGACATGCAATTCCGCACTGAAGTATTCAATTGGCAACTATGCATGGCGCAGTATATCAAAGAAGATTTAATGCACACTCAGCATGTGCTTTCTTCATCTTATGGCGGTTATCCCAATGATTTTAGCGGAAATCCATACGCTGCATGGGATGGAGAAAATGTTGTTGGTTTTAATTGCTTTATAAATCCTTGTCAAGATGAACCTGCTGAAACGTATTTAGTAAGGGGGCCAGACCTAACATACACCGAGAATCCGTACTTAGATGTTTACTGTCAAAGTGCTTACTCCGTTAGTTTGTACAATTATCAAAACGACGGACGATTTATTCGCCATGCGCCTAAACCCTTTGTATTTAGTGAAATAGGAGCTAGTGATGATTATTTTATATGCAGCCGTCCCGTAAACAATATACGTACACTTCTAATATCGCCTTTCACCGGTGCTGCTGGTGCGGGCTTTAACTGGGATAACTACACCAATCCCAATCATGACCATTGGTATTTATATGAAAATGTGGTAAACTTTTTTGAAGGGCTTCATTTAAACTCAGAAAGCTATGAGCCTTGGTCGAGATTACGAGGACATTACTTTGGGAATTGCAATGACCCAAATTTAACTCGTGAAGATGGATATACAACGGTGTATTATTTAAAAGCAGGAAGCAATGAGACCAACGACATTCGGATGATTGGCTGCGTGGTGAATAACCTGTACAATGAGTACCAGTCGCACGAAGATGCAGGGTACAACAGTTGTGGTAGTGCGATTTACAATATGCCAGGTGGATTTGATGGTAGAATTAACGATGTGGATTTGCCTTGGCCTTTGGGGGATGCAAATAACGATGGGGATTGGGAGCCAAACGATCCAGAAGATGAGGATTTTCTTATTTCTTTCCACTCTGTACTCCATGACGATCCCCAAACCACCTTGGTTCTCGATAATTTAAACCAAAATCGCACCTACACAGTGCACTACTACGACCCCTTTTCGGGCGAATATTTTGAGCCCATGGATTTCGAACCAGAGAATTGCGGAGCGGGCTCAGGTAACGAGGGGTTTTTAAGATTGTACCACCCTGAGTTGACCTGGGATCGGCCAATTCTTTTCTTTGAGTTATATGATAATGGATTAAGCGGTGTTAGGTCAACCCAAACAAACACAGCCATGGCTCAAATGTTGTCAAGCAATGGGGTTGAGCAAGATCAATTGGCTGCATCAGCAAATGAAACCCTAACATCATTGATTCGTGTTTTTCCAAATCCAACCAGCGAAGTATTAAATGTTGAACTGGGTTCAGAAATGGTTGGTACGTATCAGCTATTTGACAGCGT
>JBJOIB010000069.1:0-2723 GCA_046047375.1 Bacteroidota bacterium | reverse complement strand
TATCTATCAATCCAGCAACTTCGAGTTTTCCTCTGTCGCTGATTTCCGCGCCGCCATGGCGAATGAAATCGATTTGCCCATCTATACACGTGGCGCGAATCCAACCGTTCGATTGCTGGAGAAAAAACTGGCCGCACTCCAGGGAACCGAAGATGCGCTATGCTTTGGCAGCGGATCCGCAGCCGTAGCAGCCGCAGTGCTTTCCTTTTTAAGAACAGGTGATCACGTGGTCTGTGTAAGCGGAGCCTATTCTTGGACACAAAAGCTTTTCAACCCACTCCTGTCAAAATTTGGTGTAGATGTCACCTACGTAGATGGCCGAAATGCGCTTGAAGTAGAAGCGGCATTCACTCCACAAACGCGCATGCTATACCTCGAAAGTCCCACCTCAATCACTTTCGCATGCCAGGATGTTCGCGCTTTAGCCGCATTGGCCAAACAGAAGAAGGTAGTCTCTTTGATAGATAACACATACGGTTCTATCTTAAATACATTTCCGGTCGAAGTGGGTGTTGATGTTATAATTCACTCCGCTACGAAATTTATCAGTGGCCATAGCGATGTAGTAGCCGGGGTGGTATGTGCGTCCAAAGAGGTCATCAAGAAGATCTTTTACGGTGAATACATGACGCTTGGAGCTACTCTCAGTCCTCATGACGCTTGGCTGCTAATTCGCAGTTTGCGCACCATCGAAATCCGCATGCGCCAAGGAGAAGGTCAAGCTCAGTTGATATCTGATTTCTTACAACAGCACCCGGCATTTACATTTGTACACGATCCGTTTTCGACCTCACATCCAGATTATTCCATAGCGAAAGAACAGTTCAAATACCGCATTCCGATGTTTTCATTTGAGGTGAACTCGAACGATGAAAAACAGATTGAAGTATTTTGTAATGAGCTCAAATTCATTCGGTTAGGTGTGAGTTGGGGTGGATACGAAAGCTTGTTGATTCCAACAATCGTCTTTCCGCATCGAAACTACCCAGTTTCTTTGATGCGACTATACGTCGGATTTGAATCAGGAAAGTTGCTGTGCGATGACTTGCATCAGGCTGCGGTGAAATCAGGAATAATAGCTGAGGGCTAGCCACTGATCGGAAACAAGCTGCTTTTGATAGTCCATGTCGGAGTTCGTACCTTCGTGATACAAGAGTGATTTGCATTCCGTTGCTTTACCTTAAATTCAATGATGATGAAATACAATGGACTCAAAGTGGCAGCAGCTTTCGCTGTGGTCATCACCATGGTTTGGATCAGCTGTGGTTCTACTGAAAAACAAGATTTGACCAAGGACTATAGTTCTCCAAACGATCAATTCAAATCATATTGGTACAATGGATTGGGTGAAGTGAACACCTATGCACTTTCACAGGCACGTTATGGTGAGTTGCGGACAGGTGAAGCGGTAGTAGTTTTCGTAACAGAACCTTTCGATACCGAGAAGCATGTTAAAAGTGATCGCGAAGATGCGAACGATGTACGCGTGATGAAGATCAACCACGTGAAGAAATTTCTCACAGGCGTTTACCCTTATTCGGTAATGACCAGCGCATTTACCCCAATTAACGCATCCTCGTACGAGCATCCACTAAAAGCCACCTCAACAGCGCAAGAATGGTGTGGACATGCTTTTCTGCAACTGAATAACCGTGACAAGCACTGGAAGGTTCAGCAAAACTCGTATTTTGAAATGGAGGGTGATCGGGAGTTTTCGCTTGATGAGTGCATTTTGGAGGATGGTCTATGGACTGCTTTGCGCATAGATCCTGAGAAGCTACCTCAAGGAAAACACCAAGTTATTCCAGGGTTAACCTATCTCCGATTTAGCCACAACGAAGTTAAATCATACGAGGCTGAACTTACCTTGGTGAGCAATGATGATGAGTACGTTTACTCTGTTTTCTACCCTGCACTCGGACGAACATTGCGCCTGTATGCCGGAAAAGATTTCCCCCATCCTCTGACGCGTTGGGAAGAAACGTATGTTGATGGATGGAATGCCAGTGCCAAAGAACTCACTTCAACCGGTACCTTGATCCACAGCGAACAACTTCCGTATTGGGAACTGAATAACAACGCCGACAGTGTTTATAGAACCCGAATAGGATTGAAACATTGATGGCACGATTTTTCGATAACGAATTTTAAATGAACGTTATGAATATGAACATGCGATTTCTACTTTTAGCGCTACCTGCAGCAATGATGCTGGTGCAATGCGGTAACAAAGAATTGGGTGACAAAGTAAAAGAACCTTTTTCTGGCAATGCTTATGAAAGCAATAACCGGTTTTTCCGCGCCGTAGGAAAAGGCTCTTCCACCAACGACAATGTGGCCAAAAGCAAAGCCGATATCGAAGCTAAACGCGAGTTAGCCCAGCAGGTTCAAACAACCATTAAGGTAGTCACAGACCAGTATTTAGCTGACACGCAAACAGCCAATGCCAGCGAGATCAATGACAAGTTTCAAACGTTGATTCGCGAAGTCACAAATACTGAAATTGGCGATTTACGAAAGATTGGCGAAGAAAAATACATCAAGGAAGATACCTATACGGTGTTTATCGCCTATGAAATCAAAAAGAACGCAATGCTTCGATTTATGAAGAAAAAAGCACGTGCTGATGCTAAAATCGACAAGCTGACTCTTGAAGCCATGGAGAAAATACTCGACGAAGAAATTGCCCGTCTGGATGAGTTAGACAAGGAATAACAAACGGA
>JBJOIB010000068.1:0-5337 GCA_046047375.1 Bacteroidota bacterium | reverse complement strand
CACTACCACAGCTTCCTTTTCGTTTCAACACTCGCATATCTGTTGCTCAGCGAAATTCTGGTGGCACTTCAACTCCAGTCTGTCAACCTCTACTTGTCGTTTCTCCTGGCTGCAACCTTCCTTGTTTACCTGTTTTTCGGCTTGCGCCGGATGTACAGCCAATCGTTCGGAAAAACAATGGTGAAATTCCTACTTGTTTGCACGTCTTACGGACTCATCCTCGCCATTTCTGTTACCCTGGCTTTGATTCTGTTTTTGAGCAACGAACAAGCTATGTGATTCACATACAACATTTTACTCCATTTTCAGCAGGTTCACACAGCGCCCTTCCCTCGGTTCGAATTGTATTTGCTACCTTTGCGGGCAAATTGATTGAACATGTCGAAATTGAAGTTGGGGGTGATTCGCGAAGGTAAAGTTCCACCAGATAAACGAGTGGTGCTGACACCTGAGCAATGTGTCTTTGTTCAACAAACCTTTCCGCAGGTCGACTTAGTGGTTCAATCCAGTCAGGTGCGCATTTTCTCGGATGACGAATACCGAAATGCGGGTATTACTGTATCTGATGATCTTTCAGATCGCGATGTCATCATCGGTGTAAAGGAAGTGCCAACCGATATGCTCATTCCTTCAAAAACATACCTTTTCTTTTCGCATACCCTAAAAATGCAGGCGCACAACCGCAAATTGATGCGTGCGCTGTTGGATAAGAAAATTCGACTCATTGACTGGGAAGCAATTCGACAAAACGGTAAACGCCTCATCGGTTTCGGGCGATACGCGGGTATTGTGGGTTGTTATAACGGATTCCGGGCATGGGGACTGAAACATGGAACGTATGAGCTGAAACCTGCCAATCTGTGCCATGACCGTGCTGAATTGGAAGGCGAATTGAAAAAAGTGGTGCTACCTTCAAACTTCAAAGCCGTTGCAACCGGTTTTGGAAGAGTTGGACATGGAGCGAGAGAGATTTTATCACTGCTTCCGATTCGGGAAGTGTCGAAAGATGAATACCTCAATGAAAGCTTCAACGAGCCGGTTTTCACCCACCTCGACACCCACGATTATTTCGCACGTATCAGCGATGGTGGATTCGATAAATCGGAGTTTTATGGCAACGGAAAGGCGTATAAAAGCATACTGGGTCGGTTCACCGCTGTTTCTGATATGTACATCGCTTGTCATTTTTGGAGTGAACACTCGCCTGTGATTCTTGAAGCTTCTGATTACACTGAACTCAGCCGGTTATCGGTGGTAGCCGACATTTCTTGCGATGTTGAGGGTCCAATCGCAAGCACCATCAAAGCGAGCACGATTGCCGAGCCATTCTTCGGCTACGACCCAACCACCGGAACCGAAACTGACTTTATGGATGCACATGCCGTGGCTGTAATGTCTGTAGATAACCTCCCGTGCGAACTTCCCCGCGATGCTAGCGAAGACTTTGGTAACGAGTTCATCAAGCACGTGTTGCCACGGTTGTTAAACAACGATGCAGATGGTGTTTTAGCAGGTGCTACCGAAACTACGTTTGATGGGCAGTTAACTGAAAAGTTTGCCTACCTGTCGGAATACGCCGGACTTACTGCGGAATAAATCGGTAAACAATCCAACCACTCTGTTTTTTCGGAGCTGCGCTTTTCGCTGAAAATTTGCAAAGGTAGGCACTGGCTAACGCTTCATCGGCAAGACATGCATCGGTGTACGAAGATTTGGTGGCATCTACCGAAGCTGAAACAACCGAGCCTTCCTGGTTCACTTCGATTAGCACACGAACCGTCCCGCCGGCTTTGCATTTATACCCGGGAATGTGAATGAACCGGCCATCCCTACCCGTTAAAGAAAACTCAGCGGTTACTTGTCCGTTGTACGATTTTCCAAAATACTCGTACTTATCCAAATTCTCTGTCCTCTTCTTCGAAGTGGATATCGACTCCGGTTGATCGTCTTCCGTATCTTCCCTATTCTCCTCTAGCTCCTTTTTAACCTGATCTTCCAACCCTTTGAGATTGGCTCGAATCTCTGCTTCCATTTGCTCGCGTTGTGATTGGGTCATTGAAGATCGTCGCTCACTGGTGCGTTCGAGGTTGGCATCTGCCATGAGGTTCGCTACCTCACTGTTGATGCGTTCAGCAATTATTTCCTCCAACGTTTTCTGTACCTCCGGTTCTTCAGGCAATTCAAAAGAACCTATTTCAACAAACGTCATAGGCGCTTGCACACCATCACCAGCTGGAACAAAACTGAGGATGGCCAAAACAACCGCGTGAATTGCTAAAGCGGCTATGAGTGCGATATATACGTACTTGCGTCGTTGCATTAAGCCATCAATCGGCGTTCACAATTTGTCCTGTACCATTCGAATTGGTCTCTATCTGCTGCGGTTTTCCCTTATAACGGATGTTCCCTGATCCATCCAAAACAGCCTCTAGTGCTTCCTTGGCATATACATCTACGTTGCCAGATCCTCCGTTGGTTACATCGGCATCAAAAGACTTAAGATCGAAGGCTTTGCAATCACCACTTCCATCGTTTATCAATATGAGTCTGTCTGCATTTCCAGACAAACTAACATCACCACTTCCTTGATTTTCAACCTCAACATCTTCCGCATGAAGCTTTAACACGATGTCTCCACTGCCATCATTGACCACTTCAAAGTCTTCAACATTGAATGTATTGAGACCTTGAATAGAACCTGAACTCCTGTTTATAACACGCTCTAGATCAGTGCAAATAACGGCCACTTCTATCTTTTCCGTTGAGCGAATGCACTGGTCGGTATCAATCACCAATCGCGCACCGTCTATTTTGGTGATGATATGCGGAATAAGGTTCTCCTGAGCGGTAACCTCAATTTTATTCACTTCACCGAGTTTTGCTTGGCGAAGTGTAACGTCCATTGATCCTTTCAATTCGAGCGTAACGAACGATTCCACCGTGCGCTTTTCAGTGTTTGGTGTACCCACCCCTTCCAAACAGTCTCCACAGGAAATCAGGGTGGTCAAAGCGGCCAAAAAAACAAGCTTTCTCATACATCGAAAATAACGATTCTTTGGTGCTTAGAACCAAAAGATGGTATGTAATTTGTAAAAATTGGCAAGTGTGTAGAACAACATTTCATGAAGTTCTCCGTATATTTACCCAACGAGTTTAACAAACCTCACAAAACAACGCGATGAAAAAATTATTGATGATCCTCGGACTTGTTGCTTTCGGCGCAACTGCAGGTATGGCACAAACCGAAAAGGCTGCTGAAGAAAAGCCAAAGACTGAATGTACCAAAGACAAGGCTGCTTGTGAAAAAGACAAAGCTGCTTGTGAAAAAGACAAAGCTGCTTGTGAAAAAGGTTCAGCCAGCAAAGAAGAAGGAAAGGCTTGTTGCAGCAAAGATGGTGCAGCTAAAGCTGATGGTAAAGCTTGTTGCAGCAAAGACGGCGCTGCTAAGGCTGAAGGCAAGTCTTCTTGCAGCAAAGACGGAGCGAAAGCAGACGGATCATGTTGCAGCAAAGGCAAAGCAGAAGGTAGCACTGAAAAGGCGGCTGTAAAAGAAGGTGAAACAACTGCTCCGGCTCAGAAAGAGAAGACCAAGCAGGCTGCTACCACCAGCTCAACCATGAAGAAAAAGTAATTTACTTTTCAGCATACAAAAAAGGGTCGCTATTTGGCGGCCCTTTTTTTATTTCGTTTTTTTTGAATCTAACAAGCAATACTAGCTGATCTTTTGTCTCAGAAAGTAAAGTGCTTCTCAGTCATTTCTGCGATTTGTTCGCCAATGGCCAGTGAAGCAGTTGCAGCCGGTGAAGGTGCATTAAGCACGTGGATACTGTGATCTGTGTATTCAATGCGGAAATCATCGCGCGTGTCGCCGTCTGTGCTGAGCAGCATAGCACGCACTCCTGCCCTACCCGGTTCAATATCGTCCATGGTAAGCGATGGAATAAGCCGCTGCAAGGTTTGAAGGAACAACCGTTTTGAAAAAGCCCTGCGGTATTCATTGATTCCAAAGCTGATATTGTTGAGGAACAACTTCCAAGTACCGCTGTAGGTCAAGGCATCCACAGTATCGTTCAAATCGAAATCTGTTTTACCATATCCCTCTCGCTTAAAGGTAAAAACGGCGTTGGGTCCGCATTCGATATCACCATTCACCATGCGTGTGAAATGCACGCCTAAAAATGGGAAGTCAGGATTAGGGACAGGGTAAATGAGGTTGCGAACCTTGTGTTTGGCCTGCTCGGTCAGTTCGTAATAATCGCCTCTGAATCCTACAATGCGCTCTTTGAGCTCTACGCCATCTTTTTTCGCCAATCGGTCTGCCTGCAAACCACCGCAGAATACGAGGTACTTTGCACGGTATGCCGCCTTGTTGGTTCGAACTACAGTTTCATCACCATCGCGTTGAAATGATAGAGCCTCCTCGCCCAAAACGACACGGCTGCCTGGTTGACTGCTCACAGCTACTTCGGCCATCTTTTCAGTCGCACCGCGAAAATCAATGATTCCGGTGCATCCCACAAACAATCCACCTATGGATTCGCAAAAGGGTTCAATCTCCTTGATTTCAGCTGCTGTTACGCGTGAAAGACCCTCAATGCCATTCGCAATTCCGTTTTGATAAATCTTTTCTAGATGCGGCAATTCAGCGCTATCAGTAGCAGCCACTACTTTTCCGCAAACATCATGGCGGATATTGTACTTCTGCGCAAAGGCTACAATCTCATGCCTTCCTTTCACACAATTCGTTGCCTTTAACGAGCCCGGTTTGTAATAGAGTCCGGAGTGGATCACCCCGCTGTTATTTCCGGTTTGATGGTCTGCAAGGGCCTTTTCCTTTTCGATCAACAAAATGGTTCTATCCGGGTGGCGTTCTTGAAGCTTGAACATGGTTGCTGCTCCCACGATGCCTCCGCCAATGATGATGATATCGTACTTTAATTCCACGTACAGGTTATTTTCAGCAAAGGTAACAAGGTTCGGCTATTGCACGCTTGTTTCTTTCGGATTACCTTGGTCGTGATGAATACAGCGAGTAAATCCAACAAACGGGTGCAAAACGCGTGGGCCTTTTATGACTGGGCCAACAGCGTATACCCCTTGGTAATCAGTACAGCAATTTTCCCCATATTCTACAATGCCGTAACCACCTCGAATGTGAATGGCCAGGTAGATGATCATGTTTCTTTTGCTGGTATTTCTCTGGTAAACACGCAACTGTACTCGTACGTGATTGCCTGCTCGCTGCTCATTGTCATGCTCATTGTGCCTGTATTATCTGGCTTAGCTGATTACGCGGGTAAAAAGAAATTCTTTCTACAACTCTTTTGTTACATAGGA
>JBJOIB010000067.1:0-2870 GCA_046047375.1 Bacteroidota bacterium | reverse complement strand
AGCACAACGCACTCATTCTTGATGCCTATAACGCCAATCCGTCGAGCATGGAACATGCCCTGCGTTCATTTGCCGCTGCTGGAAACGACAATAAGCTCTGTATTCTTGGCGACATGTTTGAGTTGGGAGAAGCTTCACCGAGAGAACATCGATTCATTGCACAATTAGCGGAGGATTTAGGTTTGAGGGCGATGTACGTAGGAAAACACTTCCAACAGGTTCTAGGCGATGACCGTGCCTTTGCAACCACCGACGATTTGAAAGCACACTTGCGCGTTGAACCCATTCGGGGTAAAACCATACTTATTAAAGGCTCGCGAGGCATGCAATTGGAGCAGATCGTAGAAAACCTTTGATGAAATAATATCTTTGCAAAAAACTGAACTATGAACTTCGTAGAAGAACTGCGCTGGCGCGGATTATTGCACGACATCACCCCCGGTGCTGAAGAATTGTTGCTGAAAGAAAAGGTAAAGGGATATGTAGGCTTCGACCCCACAGCCGATTCATTGCACATTGGCAACCTTGTGCCCGTGATGTTATTGGTTCATTTTCAGCGTGCCGGACATACCCCACTTGTGCTGGTTGGCGGTGCAACAGGCTTGGTTGGGGATCCCAGCGGGAAAAGTGCAGAGCGACAACTGCTTGATGTAGAGCACATTCAGCACAATTTGAATGCTCAGCGCAGACAGCTTGAGTCATTCCTCGACTTTGGAGACATTCCGAACAAAGCTCAGGTGGTGAACAATTTCGATTGGTTCAAGGATTTCTCTTTTCTTGGGTTCATACGGGATGTTGGAAAACACATTACGGTGAATTATATGATGGCCAAAGATTCAGTGAAGAAGCGTCTTGAAACAGGCATGAGTTTTACCGAATTCAGCTACCAGTTGGTGCAGGGTTATGACTTTTACCATTTGTGGAAAGAACATGGTTGTATGATCCAGATGGGTGGGTCTGACCAGTGGGGAAACATTGTTACCGGAACAGAGATGATTCGCAAAATGGCTGCTGGTGAGGCGTATGCATTGACTGCTCCATTGGTAACCAAGGCAGACGGTAGCAAATTCGGCAAGTCAGAGGGGGGGAATGTATGGCTGGATCGTTCAAAGACCAGTGCGTACAAATTTTACCAGTACTGGATTAACTCATCCGATGTGGACGCGGCGAAATACATTCGCATTTTCACCCTTAAAACCCGCGAGGAGATTGAAGCTATAGAAGCTGAGCACAGCGTGGATCCGGGCGCTCGTAAACTTCAAAAGGCCTTGGCTGAAGACGTCACCTTGCGCATTCACGGTGAGGAAGGCCTTCAGAATGCCTTGGAGGCTTCGGATATCTTGTTTGGGAAATCGACCAAAGAGAGTTTGATGCGATTGAGTGAAGACGACTTCGTGGCGATTTTCGATGGAATTCCGACGGCTAAAATTGAACGGAGCGCACTTGCAGGTCTTTCGATAGAAGACGCCTTGGTTTCAAAAGGAGGTTTTCTACCATCGTTATCAGAAGCAAGAAGAGCTTTAAAAGAGAACAGCATACAGGTGAACAAAGAGCGCTTCGACGGCAGCCGCATGTTGAGCGAAGAAGATCTAATTGTAGGCAAGTACATCTTGCTTCAGAGGGGCAAGAAGAGTTACTTCATGCTAGAATTGGCTGATTAGTTCGCAGAGAACAAGAGCGAAACATCCTTACCCTCAACGAGGAACAAGAAAATCACTAGGGTTACTGACACCACTAGTCCCAACGCGGCTTTACCTATATCTGAGAATAGCAGGAAGCTCAGGTTTCTATCTGGCTTTGGTCCGAGGTGATACCTCATTGCGATTTCCCTTCCGGCCAATAAACCCAAGAAAACCCATGTGGTGCTCATCGGTAATTTCGAATCCCAAATTCCGAATACATTCCGCATAAAAATCAACAAAACGAGACCATACGAGAAATCGATAAGCGTTGCTGACCGAATGTCTGCAGTGTTCGATTTCGACTTGATAATGTTTTGAATTCGGCCACCTCGTTGAGCGAAAATAAAGCCTACCATAGCAATCAGAATGAGCATTGCAATTGCAAACTTGGCGACGCTTAGACCTTCAGGTCTTCCGAGGTAAACGAAGATGTTAGCCAAATCTTGAGTCAGCCATTGAACCCATAAAAAGGATGTAGAGGCCCATTGTGCGGCTGTCCAAAACTTTGACGAGTTCCAGAAGCCTCCATTTTCATTGAGTGGAATATCACGAAACTTGCGTTCAATGAACTTAGAGATGATAAAGTAAAAAACGATTGCAAAAGAGAATGCAACCGCATAGCCCATCAATGACTTAAACACCATTCCTGGCAAACTCTTGATAGAAAAGAAAGATAGAATCAAAAAGGTAGTAGACACGGGTATTCCAAACCGTGTAATAATGAGCAAAACAATCGGTGGAATCAAATACCAAAGACTGAGATGAGCAGGGATATCTATTTTATCCAATCGGTCGAACGTCACATCATCTCCTCCTAAGAACTGGCCGTGTCCTGAGTAACCAAGCACTAGGGTTATCGTCATCAATCCTGCTACAAAGATCCACAGCACCCACCAAGGACGATTCGAATTCGATGTCAAAAACGTACCAAGGGTTTGAATGACATCGTTGCCCACAACACTATATGCGGCCAAGGCGAACCCTAAAAACATAATAAAAACGTCCATTCAGATCCCTTTTTTGCGACGCGGCGAAGCTAAACTTCCATTTGCTTCAAAGCAAATATTTCGTGTTAACATTACACTATTTTCGAATGCGGAGTGCTATTTCAGGACACCATTAAGTTGCAACCTCTGACATCCGAAGCATCAAATCTTCCAAGAATTTCGAAGGCATCGAAGTGTTTTT
>JBJOIB010000066.1:0-3636 GCA_046047375.1 Bacteroidota bacterium | reverse complement strand
GTGTGGGACACTCGATAACGTGCAGAACTACATGGAGTATTCGTACTGCTCTCGCATGTTTACTGAAGGACAAAAAGACCGCATGCGCGCTGCAATTATATCTTCTGTAGCACAACGCAACCAGCTATGGACAGCGTCGAACCTCGCGGCAACAGGCACCGATGGTGATGCGATATTGTGTGCTGCGGATTTTTCTACGGACAGGCAAGTGATCTGTGTGGGTGAAACGGTGCAGTTTTCAGACGAGTCTTTCAACGGAGTTTCTTCATGGACATGGGATTTTGGAAATGGTGAAACACTGTCAGGTGAGGATGACGCCGCTCAAAATCCATCTACCGTTTATTCCGAACCGGGTGTTTACACCGTAAGCCTAACCGCTGGAAATGGTGTTCAGACTGTAAGTGCATCGAAAGAAGCCTTTATTACGGTGTTGCCAACCGACGTAATTGCCACCCCATTGGTGGATAGTTTCGAGGGAGGTATCGATGATCAGCGCTGGTTTGTAACCAATCCGGGAAATAATGTAACATGGGAGTCTACCAACTCTGCATCCATCACAGGTAGCGAGTCTATTCGCATTCGCAACAATCAAAACACCTTAGATCTCGATCTGGATGCCTTGATTTCTTCGACTTTTGATTTTTCTGATAAAGTACTTGTTACGGTAAAATACAAATGGGCCTTCGCTCAGCGAACCACAGAGACCGATGACCGCTTGAAAGTGAGCGTTTCCAATGATTGCGGTGAAACATGGTTCTTGCGCAAGATGCACCGTGGCTTCACAGATCTTCCAACCGCGGATCCGACCAACGCGAATTTCGTTCCCGATGCAGGGGAGTGGGCGGAGAATACTTTCACCATCGATGATCCGTTCTATCTCGTTGAAGGTTTCCGCTTGCGCTTTGAGTTTGAGGCACGGGGTGGAAATCATGTTTACCTAGAAGACATTAACATCCAAGCCTACACAGAAGCAGATCTTTCTGTGATCAATTTGCTAGACGAAACCGGCTTTACGCTTTATCCGAATCCGGCAAATGATGAAACCAGAATTACCTTTGATCTTAACCAAGGTGGCAATGCAGACTTACGCATGACGGATGCAGTAGGGAAGCTTGTGAAGGTAATCTACAGCGGAAACTTGCCAGCAGGTGAACAGCAGATGGTGGTGCCTGTGGCAGAGTTGGCTCCTGGCATGTATTTTATCACCTTAACGCTAGACGGTAAAGTCGCTACTAAGCAACTCCTCGTAAATTAATCGCTACTGTCGAAGAAGTAGGCTGGGTTGATAAGTGTAAGCTAGTTCGTTAATGGTCATCTTGACGCGTTGGTTCAATGCGTATGCGTTTCGACCATCCTTGGGAGGGCTTTTCGATCATCCGCCAAAAGAAATAGGCGAATATGAGGGAAGCCATTATGGCAATGAGAATAATCGCGAACTTTAGAAAGGGGGTGGTGGCATGGTGGAAAAGCAGGAGGAGCAAGTTACCCCCTACAAACCCATGGGTGAGGTACAGGGAATAAGAAATCTCACCCAAACGCCGTCCAACGGAAATATCGGTAAAAGCAATAACGAGAACCGTGAGAAACGAGAAAATGGCTATTTCTAGTCCGTTGTTGAACCCCGTGCCGATGGCGGCAGCTACTATCAGAATCCAGGCCGAACGCACTGAAATACGTTCCTTCTTCATCATAAGAAGGGTGATTCCTTGTACGAAAATGGGTGCGTAGTGAAACAACAAACGATTGTCATCTGTCAGCAAGGCCGATGAACCAAACAATATTAGTCCTGTGTAGATCAGCACTTGTCCCTTTCTCAAAAAGATCAGGTACAATAGAGCCATGGCGATGTAAAACTGAAACTCAATGGCCAGTGTCCAGTAAATTACGTTGTACCACGTATAGTCAGTAAACGGCACCAAGTAGAACAAATGGCAAAGGATGCGCATTGGTTCAAGCTGAAAGGGCTGTTGATACGAAACGGCATAGTAAAGGGCTAGACCTATCAGCAGCAGGATGGAAGCAAAATAGGGGATTTCAATTCGAACAAACCGCCGGCTTAAAAACCTAGGAATGCTGGCCCAGCGAAGGTTTGATTTAGAAAGTGAGAGCGGTATAACAAATCCGGACACGACGAAAAATACAAACACACCATTGGCTCCGAATTGAGCTATTTGATAGACAAGAGTGGAGGGTTCAAAAAGGTATCCGCTTGGAATCCAGTAGCAGAAGAAGTGGAAAAGACAAACAAGTAAAGCCGCTATTCCGCGTAGTAAGTAAATGGAGGCAAATTCGGTTTTCAAGAGGCTCAGTGCGTAGTTTTAAGCGCGTGTTATAACGACAAAAATGGGGAATTATTGCGTAAACGCAATAGTTTTGGGCGAATCAATGAAAATGGAATAGAGTAGAAAGCGAAAAAGCCACCCCGAGGGATGGCTTTTCTTATGTGAGTTATCTCAATTAGCTTTCTTTCGATCCGATCATGACAGATACACATCCTTCATGAATCAGTGTAGAAGACGACTGCGCTTCTGGAACGCGAATTCTGACGATCAGTTGTTGCGTTGAAGCAACTTTGAAATCGAACAGGTTTTTACGATCTGCCGCAGCGTCTTTGTTGGTGAAGATCACCTCTTCATCGGTATCAAGTACTTCAAAGTCAAGATCTCCGAGAACTGGGTGTCCGCAAATCAACAAACGGTATTCCTTGTTTGCGTAGAAAGTCAAGAGGAGTTCTGCTTCATCACCCGGAATCAAAACCGCGCTGTTGAAGTTGTCGTTCTGAACGTAACCTTCCAATTCAGGAAGACATTTTTTCTTGGTGAAGCTTCGGCACTGCGAAGAGGCAGCAAGGGGAAGCAACAAGGCAAGGGGGAGTATGATTTTAAGAAACTTCATCGTTCTTGGTCTTTTCGATTATTGAATGTATTTGTTACGCATTGCTGCAATGCTTGCTGTAACCTTGGCCAGTGTTTCATCAGACATGGTTACTGACTTTGCACCACCTATGACCATTGTACCGTTTTCGTCGGTAGAGGTTTCAGTTTTTGCATTATTTATTT
Organism: Bacteroidota bacterium; assembly: GCA_046047375.1. Lineage (GTDB taxonomy): Bacteria > Bacteroidota > Bacteroidia > Flavobacteriales_D > Sanyastnellaceae > RI-182. The sequence continues at coordinate 577 of JBJOIB010000066.1, read as the reverse complement.
GCACGTCATTGAAAACTTGCTGCAAACCTTCAAGGTCTGTGCGCAATTCGCCGAGCATTTCTTGCTGCTCATAGCTACCGAGCAATTTGATCAAATCATCCAATGAGTACTTCTGCTCTGCAATACGCTGACGAAGAGCGTCGTTGCCATCGGCATGGCTGATAGCCAAGTGCAAGGCTTCAATCCAACCACCGGCGATAACCACGGCAGAAACTTCTTCCATTCCGTCTTCTTTGAACTTCGCATTCAATGACCAGAAGGTATCTGAAACGATGGTCAAAAGACTGTCTTTCTGATCTTTGTTGGCCTCAACGCGGCTGATCAGCCTATCGTCGATAATATTGGCAACACCCAAGTCTTCAGCCAATTTCTTCGCTGATGCCAGGTATAGGAGAGACTCTTTGTTGCGCTCAAACATGGTGGCATAACTCAAATCAGCGCCATACACACCAAGGTTGATTGCTTTCTGACGCTGGGTCATGTAATTGGTGATGTTGTCTACATTGTTCAGCAAATCCTTATTGAAATCGGCTCCTGATGATTGAATCAACGAGGCCATTTCCATAGGAGCAGGAAT
>JBJOIB010000065.1:0-6650 GCA_046047375.1 Bacteroidota bacterium | reverse complement strand
TTGGTCCTGCACCAGCTTGATATCTTTTCGAGTTCACTCACATCCCAGCAACTGCCACCGCCTTTATTGCAGGTGTCTTCGACACTGACTAGAGAGGTACGCGCGTAATGGCTATCAGGCGGATTCACTTCAGCAACCACCTGTTCTAGGGTGAAACGCCCGCGATCGCCGTTCAGCAATCGAACACTTGCCCCGCTGTTGCGCGCAATTCCGCCTCCCTCGTAGTTATAGATGTGAGACAGGCGGTCGCAAATAACTTCATCCCCCGGACGGGTATGCACGTTGATAGCAATCTGATTGGTCATGGTACCTGATGGACAAAATAACCCGGCGTCATGTCCAAACATGTCGGCAAGCATGTCTTGCAAAGCATTTACGGTCGGGTCTTCACCAAAAACATCATCGCCTACAGGCGCTCCCATCATTGCTTCAATCATTTCTCGGTCTGGACGGGTGACGGTATCACTTCTCAAATCAGCAATCATTGCATTTATTTTTTTCAAAGGTAATATTCGCACCTCAAATTGGGTTTAGTTTCTTGTTCGTTCTCATATTCGGAGCAAATAGCACAGGTTCTTGCGTTTCTTGTTACCTTCGTTTTATGCGCGCTTTATACATCGCTTTGTGTTTTACGTTTGTTTTTTCTGCTACCGTGAGTGCGCAAGAAACGTTGTGGATGGCCACGTTCAAAGATCGACCTGACACCGTCTGGGATGCGTCTCAAGATTATCATGTAGAAGCGTTAAAGCGGCGAGGGGGAAGATTGAACCCATCCGATTACCCTGTTTGTGAGCGGTACATTCGTGTTCTTCGCGCCAGCGGCGCGGATGTGAGGTACGCGCTTCGTTGGTTCAATGCCGTTTCTTTTTATGCCGATCACACCACTGTGGAGCAACTTGAGTCGCTTTCATTTATAACAGAGATTGTTCCGTTACAGGGTGCATTGAAAGCAGCGCCAGCTGAGAGTTACGGCGTGTTGCAACCGAATGGAGATATAGATGAACCATCGCCCCTGCTTCAATTTCGAATGCACGAAGGTGAACTTTTAAGCCAACGTGGTTTGTGTGGTGAAGGTATGCGCATTGCCATTTTCGATGTTGGCTTCTCGGGATGGAAATCAGTGGCGGATTTAAAGCATCTGAAGGAAGAAGGAAGGGTAGAGGCGACCTTCGATTTTGTTCGCAACAACGAAAGTGTGGCAGAGCATTCGTCGCATGGTACTTCGGTGCTTTCGTGTATAGCTGGAAAATCTGCACATGATCAGCTCGGATTTGCCCCTGAGGCGCAATTTTTTCTGGCAATCACTGAGAAGCCCGGGACAGATATAACTTCGGAAGAAGACTGCTGGCTGGCGGCTTTGGAGTGGGCTGATCGCATGGGGGTGCATATCATCAATAGCAGTTTGGGTTATACCTATCATCGCTATTTCAGAAATGATCTGGATGGAAAGACAACGTTTATATCCCAAGCAACCTTAATCGCCGCTTCGAAAGGTATATTGGTTGTTTCTGCCGCGGGCAATGAAGGAAATAAAGACTGGAGATTCATTTCCACCCCGGCTGATGCTGATTCCATTCTATCTGTTGGGGGCATATCGAAAGACCTCGGCTTACGCGCTGATTTTTCCTCTGTAGGTCCCACCCGCGACTACAGGGTAAAGCCTGAGGTAGTATCGCTAGGACAAGCAGAGACAGCTGTACGATCAGGGCGAAGAGAATCTTGGGGAACCTCATTTGCGGCCCCTCTAATTGCAGGTCTGGCCGCATGCGTTTGGCAGGCCTATCCGGAAGAAACCAACATGCAGATTCGTGAGCGAATCATACGTGGCGGACATCTTTATCCTTTTTATAACTATTCAGAAGGGTATGGAGTGCCGTTGGTATCGAAAATATTCGAAGATCCAACCCCGCCTGATACAACATTTACAGTGCATGACACTGACAACGGGTGGTCCATAGAACTGGTGCATCATTCCGATTCGCTCATCGAACAAAACGATTTCAACCGTTATGTGTATATTCATCTCGCCGATAAGCAGGGCAGGCTTTTGCACTACACTACCATTGAACCTCAAGGAAAGAAGGGAGGAGAAGTTCCTTATGACTTAATTGAAGAAATTGAGCAAGCGGGTGGTGTGATTCGAATTTATTACCGGGGATACTTGTATGAAGAAGTGGTTGATTAGTATGCTTTTTCCGCTCAGTCTCTTCGCCCAAGAGGTAGTTGAAGATCGTGATGTTCTCGGGGAAATGAACCAGCGTGAAACAGGCCCGAATACGCGGTTTAGTTTTTTCGGTGGAGTGCGTTATGGACTGATGCCTGATATTTACGAATCGGAATTGGCGCGAATAAAAAACACCTCTCACATGTTAGGGTGGGATTTTTACAGCAAGTTGAAGGTGAATAGCCTTTTTTCCTTGGTCGGTTCTTACGGATACGCTTATGAGCGCTACAACCTACGAAACACGCAAACAGAATTGTTGGTCGTTTCAGACGAAATAAGAAGGCGATCTATTCAGCGGCATGTAGGCTTGGTTGGACTAGCATTACGAGTAAACGTGGATCCCAAGCGCGGAAATACCATGGGAAAATATATCGAAGCGGGTATAGAAGGTGGACTTGTGTTTGCACGGCGTTACAAGGAGTGGCGAAAAATCAACACTTCAAGTCAGCCACTTGGAAGCGATTTTGTGAAATTGAGCTACCGAAATCCATCAGGTTTGAATAATCTTACCTATGCGGCGGTAGCAAAACTTGGGTATGAACATATCGCCATCTCGGCACGTTACAGATTGTCAGACCTGTTCAACCATGATCAACAATCAGCATCTTTGGTTCCTGCGGGTGTTGATTTACCTCGTTTTATATTTTCAATTGAAATCTTTTATTGGTGAAAAACTATTTCGACATATTAGGCTTGAGTGCAGATGCTGGCTTGGATGATGTAAAGCAAGCCTATCGCGCTTTAGCGAAAAAATTTCACCCCGATAAAAACAAGGATCCCAGAGCTCATGAGCGCTTCATTGAAATTAACGAAGCGTATGAGTTTCTATCAGATCCCACGCGATTAAAATTGTACAAAGCAAGAAGAGTATTTGAAGCTCACAAAGCCACACACCAACGTCAGCAGGAGGCTTACGAGGCATGGGTACGTCAACAAAAGGACCTGGCCCGAAGAAGAGCAGAGCATTCGGCTCATAAGTCGTATCAGGATTTTGTGAACTCTCCCATCTATAAAACAGCCATGGTTGTGAGCAATGCCTACAACTATATCTTCATGGCGGTAGGGGCACTCATTGTTTTGTCGCCTGTGTATTATTTGACCGATGCCGGACAGGAGCAGTATATGAACAGTGAATCCACGTTTATGCCGATTTTTGCTCCGATTTTATTGGGGAGTGGATTTATGATCATCGTATACCGAATGGTTTTCAAAGGGAAATTCTAAATCCGACATTGGTTTTTTTCGCAACTTGCAGGCATGAAAAAGTTGCAATCACTCAGTGTTTTCTTGTTACTTGCCTTTGGTGTTTCAGCCACCGAAGGAATGTGGATCCCTTCCTTGCTCGCTTCCATAGAAGATGAAATGCAGGCTTTTGGGTTGGAAATTTCAGCCGCCGACATTTACAATGTGAACCAGGCTTCTTTGAAAGACGCCATTGTTCATTTTGGCGGTGGCTGCACAGCTGAAGTGATCTCATCACAAGGTTTGTTACTTACCAACCACCACTGTGGATTTTCGCAAATCCAGCAGCACTCATCGGTAGAAAAAGACTATTTGAAAAATGGGTTCTGGGCGGAGAATCATCAGGCAGAATTGCCGAATCCCGGACTGACAGCCACCTTCATTGTGCGTATGGATGACGTGTCTGAGCGCGTATTACAAGCTATTGCGGGTCTTTCAGGAGATGCAAAGGCAAAGGCACTCAAGGATATTCAAGCAGCCATTGTGTCTGAACTTACTGCAAATACGAAGTACGAGGCGTTTGTTCGTCCGTTCAACTACGGGAACAGCTACTTTGTAATTGTTACCAAAACCTACAAAGACGTGCGTTTGGTAGGTGCGCCACCATCAGCCATAGGCAAATTCGGTGGAGATACAGATAACTGGATGTGGCCGAGACATACAGGCGACTTCAGTATGTTCAGAATTTATGCAGATGCCAACAATGAACCGGCAGAATACAACGAGGCCAATCAGCCGTATCAAGCCCCTGTGCATCTGAAAATCAACCTCGATGGTGTTGATGAAGGTGATTTTACCATGGTATTTGGATTTCCGGGTAGAACAGAGCAGTTTTTGACTCCTGCGGCAACGGAATACGTTATCAAAGAGGCCAATCCAATGCGCATTCATTTTCGAAGCACAAGCTTGGGAATCATTGATCAAGCAATGGCCAGTTCTGACAAAGTGCGCATTCAATACGCAGCGAAGCAATCCTCTATTTCCAACGCATACAAAAAGTGGATTGGACAAAACGAAGGACTGTTGGAACTGAATGCTCTGCAGAAAAAAACAGAGTTAGAACGCGCTTTTGAAGGCTTGTCAAGTGTAAAGCAGAAAAATGAGTACTACCAGGTGATTCAAGAACTTCGGAAGCTGGACGCAGAGGCGCGCGATTATAAATTGGCCAGAGATATTTTCATCGAATACTATTATTACGGACCCGAAATTCTTGCGTTTTCACAAGGGTTCAAAGAGTTGATAGAGAACTACGAGACGTTAGAAAAAGAAGGGAAGTTAAGTGAAAAGCTGAAGGCTGTTCAATCCGAGGCCGATGCGTTTTTCAAAGATCTCGATCACGCTACAGAACAACGCATTTTCGACGCACTGACACCGCTTTATGTGAAATACATGCCAGATAACCTGCTTCCGATGCATGTTAGGCAGATGTGGCTTAAATTCGGAAGAAAGCAGGGGGATTTGTCCAAGAGGCTTTACGCGAAGTCCATATTTTTCAATGAAATGAAGATGAAAGAACTATTGGCCAATCCTTCAGCATCGAAATTTAAGAAGTTGAGTAAAGATCCGGCTTTTGCGTTTTCGAATGCCGTAATGAACGGTTATTTTGATCTTGTCCGTCCGGAGTTCAATCGTCTCAACGGAGAAATTGAGCAGCGCATGCAATTGTATGTCAAGGGGATTATGGAAATCTTTCCAGACAAAGATTACTGGTTTGATGCCAATAGCACCTTGCGCTTAACTTACGGAAAGGCGGAGGGCAGTAGCCCGAAGAATGGTATGCACTACGATTATTGCACTACCGCTGATGGCATACTTCAAAAATACCGTTCAGGAAAAGAAGATTACGCCTTGCCCTCTGATCTGGTTGCACTTTTGGAAGCGCGCTATTACAGCAAGTATGCGCACTCAGACGGTGAGTTGCACGTGTGTTTTACGGGGAGCAATCACACCACAGGTGGCAATAGTGGTTCGCCTGCACTCAACAGCAGAGGCGAATTGGTTGGCTTGAATTTCGACCGATCTTGGGAGAGCACCATGAGTGATGTTTTGTTTGATGCTGGTCGATGCAGAAACATCATGGTGGATATTCGTTATGTGCTCTGGGTTGTGGATGTCTATGCTAGAGCATCCCATTTGGTTCAGGAGATGACTTTAGTAAAGGGCCGTGAAGTGCCCGAGACTGAGCCATTATTCTACAGAGAGTAAGACTACTGCAACGAGATGACTGGCCTGGTTAAAGAATTTAGCTGAGTAAGATTCTGGGGTGCTTTTCTCGAGGCTAACAGTTAAGGTTTGTCTCAAAGCAACAGATTCAAATATTTCACAGTGGATCTGCGAAACAGGTGTCTGTAAATCTGGTTTAAGCAGGAAGAGCGTTTGAATGGCGAACAGGGGGAATAACCCTTGTTGCATGTTTCCTTCATGGTCGGTCATTTCTTTCCGAATACTGAATTCAACGATGCACTCACCAAAAGCGAGTTCTTTTTCTTTGCCCGATAGCCAAAGTCCTACCGGTGAATTGCCATTACTTCCGCGCATGCTAATCTTCCCTCCAATTCATTCCACTTTGAGTATACGTGACCTGGTTCATAAGGTTCCGTCTTAATTGAGAATTATCCTACGGAGGTTCTTTCCATTCGTCTGATACCGAGTCAGATAAGGCGGAATAATTTTGAAGCTCAATCACCAATGATGACCAGACAGAATACACCACTTGCACTGAGTGGCTTTTCCATGCAAGAGTTACTGCTCTTGATTGAGGAGGCCATTGAAGATTCTAAATCCATGTTCATTCGTTTGCATGCGGTTGCGGATTATTATCGTCCACGAAGCAAAGAAATACCCGTGATTAATGTTCGGAATCCGCTGGAAGTGCTTGTGCATCAGTCAGATGATGTCTTTCGAAGGTTAAAGATGAAAGGCGGGTCTAACGAAGGTGGCGCATTGATTAACCCGGCGAAGTTCTTGTTAAATGTGCTTCGTCTTTCAGGTGATTGTCAAACCACCATCATGGGTATGACCAAGAAAGATTCGGATTCGCTCAGATTCATGGTTTTTGCGCACGTTCCGGGTCATGGGCGCATATTATTTGCGGATAGTGCGAATAGCACGATAGGCGATTACGTTGAAGAGATGGAATCAGAGCAACCGGAGTTGGTAATTTCAGATTTAGAGATAGATGTCG
>JBJOIB010000064.1:0-5153 GCA_046047375.1 Bacteroidota bacterium | reverse complement strand
GTGTTCGACATTCGGGGATTGGTTCGGGATGATGCTTCACCTGAATTGTATAAGATTCGGCAAGAACTACAGGCTGTTAGACGAAAGATCAATCGCAATTTCAGCAAAGAGCTGAAAGATTATATCGATAAGGGGTGGCTTTCAGACACCAAAGAAGGGTTTGTAAATGAAAGGCGCGTATTGGCTGTGATGGCCACGCACAAGCGAAAAATTCCTGGAGTACCCATGGGCAGCTCCAAATCGGGGAATGTGATCTTCATTGAACCCGCAGCCAACCAATCACTCAATTTCGAGTACGAGTTGTTGCAGGATGATGAGCGCAAAGAGATTTACCGCATTTTGATGGCGCTAACACGTGTTATCCGCAAATCGCTTCCTCTCATTGAAGCTTATCAGCGTTTGTTGCCCGAACTGGACTTTCTGCAGGCCAAGACACGCCTAGCCCTTGATCTGAACGCTGATTTACCTGGAATTAGTGATGAGCAAGAAATCGATTTGATAGAAGCCTACCATCCGATTTTATTGCTCATGAACAAGAAAATCGGTAAAAAGACGTTCCCTCAGCGCTTGCGCATGGATAAGTTTAGTCGGATGCTGGTTATTTCGGGGCCTAATGCAGGTGGGAAAAGTATCACACTAAAAACTGTCGGCCTGCTCCAGGTTATGCTTCAAAGCGGCTTACTGGTGCCGTGCAGTCCAAACAGCACCATGAGCATTTTTCATGCGGTGTTAACCGACATAGGCGACAATCAAAGCATTGAAAATCAGTTGAGCACGTATAGCTATCGACTGAAGCGTATGAAGCACTTTTTAGAGGTAGCGAACCGCAGAAGTTTACTGCTGCTAGATGAGTTTGGAACAGGATCAGACCCAGAACTGGGTGGCGCACTTGCAGAGGTGTTTTTTGAAGAATTGTACAACCGGAAGTGCTTTGGTGTTATTACTACGCACTATGGGAATATTAAGCTGAAAGCTTCGCAATTGCGCAATGCCATAAACGGTTCCATGTTGTTCGACAAAGGTTCATTGGAACCACTATATCGGTTAGACATTGGGCAGCCCGGTAGTTCGTTCACCTTTGAAGTGGCTGAAATAAACGGCATACCGAAACAATTGATTGACGATGCTAAAAGCAGGTTAGACGCTAACAAGGTTCAACTAGACAACCTAATTGCCGATTTGCAGAAGGAAAAAGCTGATCTCGAAAAGCACGTAAAATCGGCACGAGAGGCCGAACAAAAGGCCGAAAAAGCCCGCCAGAGTTTTGAAAGCCGACAAGCTAAGTACGAAGAAAAGCTACAGAGTCAGCAAGAGGTGATTGAGAAAAACAATCAATACCTGGCGAAAGGACGAAAGATGCAGGCCTTCATTGATCAATATGCAGTGAAGGGCAAGGCCACACAAAACAAAGAATTGCTGGAAGAAATCCGCAAGTATGTGGCGGTAGAAAAGACCAAAATCGAAGAGGCAAAGCGCGCGGAAGAACTTAAAATCAAGGCGGCGGCGAAGAAGCAAGTCAAGAAAAAAGCCAAGCCAGAACAAGACCTCATCAAAGTGGGTTCGTTGGTGCGTTTAACCGGAGGAAAGCAAAGCGGAACCGTAATCGAAATTGATGGGAAGACCGCAGTTGTAGCTTTCGGCGTTTTCAAAACAAAGGCTGAACTCAATAAGCTCACCTTCATCAAATGACATTTTAAGCTTATCGAATCTGGTTGACGTGTCCTTCCAGCAATTCGCTTTTTTCAGCTCCTTTCAGTCGGATTTTCACCTGCCATACGTACACGTCGTTTTGAACGTAGTAATCGCCATGGCGACGGAAATCACCTAGCCAAACATCTTCAGGGTTGTTTGTTTCAAAGAGGAGCATGCCCCATCGGTCGAATACGCGCAATTCATAGAAATCGAGCATATCTTTACCCACCACCACCGGGAAGAAGACGTCGTTCACGCCATCGTTATCAGGGGTAAAGGCGTTCGGTACATAGATATTGAATTGATCTTCGATGGTGATAGAACCGTAATCGCGGTCTTCACATCCGTAGATATTGGTAATGATGAGTTCGATTCCGTAAGATCCTGCTTCTTGATACGTATGGGCAGGGTTTTGTTCACTTGAGAAATATCCATCACCGAAATTCCACGTCCAAGCGTAAGGGTTCAGGGATTGATCCTCAAATTGTATATCCGCATTGTAGATATTCGCTTCATCCGGAGAAAAAGAGAACTGAGCAATAGGCAGAGGGTAAGCTGCTATCATATTCTCAACAACGAGCGTATCTGTACATCCAGCGTTTGAAATTGCCACGAGTTGCACTGTGAAGTATCCATCTTCATCGTAGACATGCTGTGGATTCGGATTGAAAGAAGTTTCGCCATCTCCAAAAGTCCATTCAACGCTTGCAGCTCCTGTTGCGAGACTGGTGAACGAAACAGGTAGGTCGATGCATCCATAAGGTTGGCTGCTTGTGAAGTCAGCAACCGGAAGTGGGTGAACAGTGACTTGTTGCGTCATCGCATCTTCGCAGCCGTAAGCATTCGATGCGAGCAACGTTACGTTCCAAGTACCAACCAAGTCTATAGAAAAGTCAGGTTCAAAGGCTGACGACGACCCAAACGGAGCAAACGACCATTCATAGCCATTGGCAAACAGCGAGTTATTGGTAGTTGAGATTTCGAATGGGGCGTAGCAACTTTCAGTTTCGCTGAGTTCGAAAAGCGCTTGAGGAGTAGGTGACACCACAATGTTCACATACGACGTGTCAGCGCATAGTTGGATGTTCTGAGCAATCATCATAACCGTATAGGCCAGAGGATCACCCGTTGTATTTTCGAATGTATGCGAAACGTTTTGTCCTACTCCTGTTTCGCCGTCACCAAAGTCCCAATTGTAGAAAAGCGCCCCTGATGTTGTATTGTTAAACACCACATCGAACGGAGCACAGCCCACCTGGCTTTGCACGGCCAGATTGGCTTCTGGAGCATCGTAAACCGTGTACGGCATTTGTATGGATGCCTCACATTCATTGAACATGGAGGTGCCTGTCAATGTCACAACGTAGGTTCCCCCTTCCTCATAGGTATAGAGCGGATTGGTTTCATCCGTAGTAGTTCCATCACCAAAATCCCAGATAACGTTGTTCACGTCTTCGCTCAGGTTAATGAACTGCGTAGGAGTATTTGCACATACACCCGGTTCTTCGGTAGTAAAATCCATTGTAGGCACAGGGAAAACCGTCACAAAGGCAGTTGTCGTATCGAAGCTACAGCCATTGTTCACGTATTGATAAATGGTGTAATCTCCTGGTTCTGTGTAAGTGTGTATCGGGTTGGGGTTGTTTGAAATCCCGTCATCGCCGAAATCATAAGCTACTACAGTGCCACCATCTGAGAAATCGGTAAACTCAACCGTTAAGGGTGCGCAGCCTTGTGTTATGTTCGTATTGAAAAACGCCGTGACCGTATTTGGCAAGACCGTTATTGTGTACTCAGCCGTATCAGTACCACACTCATTGGTGGTGATAAGAGTGATGGTATACGAAGTAGGAATGGTATCGGTATAAAATGTATGAACGAGGGGTTCCGCCAAAGTGGAAGTTTGCCCATCGCCAAAATCCCACAAATACGTATCCGGGTTTCCAACTGAGTTGTTATTGATTTCAGCCGGCCATGGTGTGCAGAACTCATCGTAATCAGTACCGAATGCTGCAACCGGCTGCGGGAACACAGTAACCACATCTGACACGACCTCTGATCCACAGTAATTGGTTACCGTTAGAACAATGTCGTAGGTAACAACATCATCACCTTGCTGGTAAACTTGCGTAGGCGGCACCTGATCGGTGGATGTATCGCCGTCCAAATCCCATTCGTAGCTGAGATACTGACCCACAGAGTTATTTTGGAAGTCTACAGACAATGGCGCGCATCCTTCAGACGGGAGCAAGGTTATCCCCGCCGTTGGCGGGTTGATTATTTCATTGAGGTGCGAAGTAGTATCGCTGCATCCGAAGGCGTTTGATGCGATGAGTTCAATCGTAAACAGCCCTTCCTGTGAGTAGGTATAAGTTGGTTCAAAGCCAACATCATCATTGCCATCATCCCAAGTCCACAAGTACGAATTTGCTCCTGTAGAAGTGTTTTGGATATCCGCCGGAGCATTGGTACACCCTTGGGCAGGTACAGTAAAGGATGCCACGGGCACGGGACTAACACTGACATTTACGTTAGAAGTATCGGCGCATCCGGTTCCTGGATCAACATACCAGTAGAAAACAGTATAAAGGCCTTGGCCGATGGAAGGATCGAATTCACCTGTAACAGCATCGTTGATACCCGGGCCTTCCCATGTACCGCCAGCAGGGTTGAACGTACCCAAAAGCTGCATTCCTTCATTTCCGCAAAATACGGGGTCTACAGGAACATCGATTACCGGCAATGGAAGAACAGTAACATCCACTTGATCAGACGTATAGCATGTTCCGGAGCCGTATTCCAGCGTAAGCGTGAATGTACCTTCACCAGCAACAAGCGGGTCGAAAACACCATTGCTATCGGAAATACCGGCTCCACTCCAGGTAACACCATTGGCCGGTGTAAATCCAACCAGGTTGTACGCGCCGTTGTTCAAACAAATTGACTGCGGCAAACCGGCATCCGCCACCACAGGCGCCACAACGGTTACGTCGATAGAATCAGTGTCCGTGCATCCCGCAATATCCGTGAAAGTGTAATACAAGGTATAAACACCCACACCAGGTGAGGTAAACGTTCCGTCTGCAGTAACCCCGGAGCCTGTCCACTCCCCTATCTGACCTGGGCCAGCGAGCGGTGAAAAGCCTGTTAAAGTCTCTGCAATGGGTTGGTCGCATACTGAAATATCATTTCCAGCTACTACTACCGGAAGTTGATTTACGTTCACAGTAACTGCATCCGTATTGACACACCCAGCGCCATCCGTTACTTCCAATGTATAGTTTGCGTTGCTTAGAGGCTGAACGTAGGGATTTTGCAGAGTCGCATCGCTTATCGCAACTCCCGTCCAGTTGTAGGCTAATGCACCCGGGTTTGTTGAAGCCGCTACGGCATTGAGTTGAATACTATCTTCAGCGCAGATGAACACATCGATACCTGCATTAACCGTAGGAAGTTCAAGA
>JBJOIB010000063.1:0-2753 GCA_046047375.1 Bacteroidota bacterium | reverse complement strand
GGTCCCGAAACGAAGAAGGCAAAAGCGTCATTGAAAGAGCAAACGAATTCCGGGTATTCGTCTGAAGCAAAAACGTAATCAAATGTCACTTGGCTGGTCGACGCCACAAAGTCGAAGGTGAATTCAACAGCATCATACGTCCATTCGCCGGTCATAGCTTCTAGTAAAAGCGAACTTCCTGTGCCCATAATGGCGGTCTCACTTCCGCTGGTATTGGGACCGACCGCTCCTAGAGCATTTCCGGTTGTCAGCACAATACCTTCTTCGATGCCAATATCACCGCCATTCGAGAACGTACCGATTGCTGCATCAGCTCCTGAAAATTGAATGTTCATGGCCTCCAAACAGTCCCCCAAAAAGACATCTGATATGAGCTGTTGGGCGCTGTAGATTCCAGTTTGAACCTGAATGGGCTCTGGAAACCCGCAATCAACAGCACCTACTTCCAGGTAGCCAAAACTCAAGCTCCCGTCATTCATACTGCCCGTTCCAAGAACAACCCCATTCAACGTGGCTTGCCAAAATGCTCCATTCCAGCCATCTCCGAAACTATCGAATAACGTTATAGTGTAGCATCCATCGGGCAAACACAACAAGGTATTGGGTGTTGCGATTCCTGAACCCATTACGACCCCATTTGCATCAGCTATCGACCAAGAAATTTCATTATCGAAAAAGCCGCCTCCAGCAGAAAAGTTCACGCAATTACTGAAGCAGCAGTTGGCAGCGTTGGTTGCTGCTGGATCATAGTTACAGGCCGCGGGATTATTGCACCCCCCAACAGAAGCGCAACTTACAAGAGTTACATTGAACACCTCAGCGGCTGTGAAATTAGTACCGCAGAAATATTGATTTACCTGAATGGTATAGATACCTGAAACCGCAGCGGTAAAGGTTACCTGCGATGCCAATCCGCAAAAATCATCGTTGTAGGCCGCAACACCCAAGGCAGGATCGAAAACAGTAATCTGAGTATCCCATGAGGTTCCGCACATCGACACCTGATAGGTGCAACCAGCATTCGCCACAAGTGAGTATTGATCTCCTCCCCAAACGTAAAATGGATAACTGACTGTACTGCCAACACCGGGAGGGGTAACATCACCGTAGTTTACGCCGGAATAACCGCATTGCGCAAGAGTTTGCAAACCTGCAAAACAGAAAAGCACGTGAAGTGTAACGCGAATAAATGGCAGCACGCGGTTAGCTAATTAAGGTAGTGCTTAAAGTTATGACTTTTTTTTCAATTATCCGAAATACTCGCGTTCAAATACTACCTTCTGTTGTTCAAAAACGCACAAGCGTATTTCGTATTTTCGCACCTATGCAAAAGGAAAATCTTTCCCTCGCGGAGGCTCAACTTCAGGTAGATGAATGGATTCGCACCTATGGCGTAAGGTATTTCGCCCCGCTCACCAACATGGTGATTTTAACCGAAGAAGTGGGCGAATTGGCGCGCATCATGGCACGGAGGTATGGTGAACAATCTGAAAAAGAATCAGATAAAAACAAAGACCTCGGCGATGAAATGGCCGACGTGCTTTGGGTTTTAATGTGCTTAGCCAATCAATGCAACATTGACCTTACCGAAGCATTTCGCAAGAACTTAGAAAAAAAGACTAACCGCGACAACACCCGTCACCTTAATAACCCCAAACTGTGAAAGCACTATCCCTCTTTCTTTTCTCTTTTCTGCTGATCGCAGGATGTGACGCGCAGAAAAAGACAACCACCCTCTTACCTACTCCGGGATTTGCTCGATTGCAATCAGTGCAAGGTGTAATTCCTGAACTTAAAGGCCTGAAGGCCCTCTCCATTGGTCCGACCATTATGAGCGGCCGGGTGGTTGACCTGGTTGTAAACCCAAACGACCCCACCGAATTTTATGTAGCCTATGCTTCAGGAGGAGTGTGGCATACAACCAACAATGGCACTTCTTTCTCCCCTGTTGCCGATGAACTGCCAACACAAAACATTGGCGATTTAGATGTGCTTTGGACAACCCCTCGTACTCTTTTTATAGGGGGTGGAGAAAGTAATAGTTCACGCTCATCTTATAGCGGTTTAGGTTTATTCATGTCTGCTGATGGCGGATCGAATTGGAACCACCTCGGATTAGTCAATTCACATCACATTAGTCGCGTATCTGTTTATCCAAACTCCAAAGACTCTGTTTGCGTTGCGAGCATGGGTCCACTCTATAGCGCAGGCGGTGAGCAAGGCATTTTCATCACCGCTGATGGCGGTAAAACCTGGAAAAACACCTTTCATGCGGCGGGTGTGATTGACCTCGTGCGCGACCCATCCAACCCTGACCACCTCTTTATGGCAGCTTGGCAGCGTACCCGCGAAGCTTGGAATTTTGTTGAAAGCGGCTCAGAATCTGGCGTCTACGAAAGTTTTGACAACGGACTCACCTGGCAGCGCATTTCTAATAAAACAGGATTCCCGGAAGGTCCAAGGTGCGGAAGAATTGGACTGGCAGTGTACAACGGGCCGAAAGGACTCCATTTGTATGCCATGGTCGACAACCAAGCTCCTCGTCCGGCTCAGGAAGACACCTCCAAAACCCTTAAAAAGAACGACTTCAATTCGATGTCGCCTCAATCATTCCTCGAGCTAGACTCCGCTCTGCTAGCGAACTTCCTGAGCGAGCAAGGCTTTCCAGAGAAATACACCGTTGATTATTTGAAAAAAGAGGTTGCCGACAAAAAAATCGCTCCATCAGCGCTAGCGGACTACCTATACGATGC
>JBJOIB010000062.1:0-4651 GCA_046047375.1 Bacteroidota bacterium | reverse complement strand
CTCCCACACATCTTCACGTCCACCTGAAAACCCAATGGTTGGAAAGCCCATTGATTCCAAAGCTACGTTACCAGTCAGAATCATCAAGTCTGCCCACGAAATCTTGCTTCCATACTTTTGCTTGATCGGCCACAATAAACGACGTGCCTTGTCAAGGTTTACGTTGTCCGGCCAACTATTCAACGGTGCAAATCGCTGCTGTCCTTCGCTCGCTCCCCCGCGTCCGTCTCCTGTGCGATAGGTTCCCGCACTGTGCCATGCCATGCGTATAAAAAGTGGCCCGTAATGACCAAAATCAGCCGGCCACCAATCTTGAGACTGGGTCATCAATTCCCGAAGGTCCTTTTTCAAGGCCTCGTAATCCAATTCTGTAAAGGCCGCACGGTAATCAAAATCCTCACCCATCGGATTCGAGAGGTTAGAATGCTGACGCAACACACTTAAGTCCAATTGATTCGGCCACCAATCTTTGTTCGTGGTGGCATCCATTGTTTCTTTTACCTCCGGTGCCGGCTCCGCTTTTGCTGCGCCTCCTGCGTGAAAAGGACAACTTTCAATTCCAACAACCGGTTGCGCAATCGCACTGCCGGCCATGAAAAATACAGCTAGGGTAAATAGGTTCTTCATAATTTATTTTGTTCGTTTCAAGGGTTTCCCTGCAAAAGTACCTACAGATCACCTATTATCTAAATTGATAATTCCTATGGTCTATAAATTTTATCTATGCAGTTATCGAAAGGGTCGAACAACTCAAACGCACTAATTCGTTTAAAAACTTATGGAAAACAGCCGCCAGATCCACCCAAATAGCCCGTCGTAAATCGTATCTTCGGCCTCGAATCTAAATTGTTGTCAGTGCAAACTTCAGACTTGATTTTCGTGGCCGGACACCGCGGCATGGTGGGATCAGCCATTGTTCGTCGACTCCAACAGGCGGGCTTTACCAATCTTATTCTCAAGACTTCTTCGGAACTGGATTTAATGAATCAACAGGCAGTAGATGCTTTTTTTGCTTCAAATAAGCCTGACTACGTTTTCTTGGCTGCAGCAAAAGTGGGTGGCATTCATGCCAACAACGTGTACAGAGCTGAGTTTCTCTACAACAACCTCATGATTGAAAGCAATGTGATTCATGCTGCCTACACGCATGGGGTGAAAAAGCTCCTCTTTCTTGGTAGCTCTTGCATTTACCCTAAGTTTGCTGAGCAACCCCTGCGGGAAGAAAGCCTACTTACCGGCTCCCTCGAACAAACGAATGAACCCTATGCCATTGCTAAAATTGCAGGAATAAAACTTTGCGAGGCATATAGAGATCAGTATGGTTGTAATTTCATCTCAGCCATGCCAACCAACCTGTACGGTCCGAACGACAATTACGACCTCAACAACTCCCACGTATTACCCGCGTTGATCCGCAAATTTCATACAGCCAAACTCCAAGGAGATGCCTCCGTCCCAGCTTGGGGCACCGGAAGTCCAAGGCGCGAATTCTTGCACGTCGACGATTTGGCCGATGCCTGCCTCCACCTCATGCTCCACTACAACGAAAAAATGTTCGTCAACATCGGTAGTGGAGAAGATATCACCATCCGCGAATTAGCGGAAATGGTGCAAGAAATAACTGGCTTCAAAGGCACCATCGAATGGGATGCCTCCAAACCGGATGGAACTCCCCGAAAGCTCATGGATGTGTCGCGCTTGACCAATATGGGATGGAAATACCGCATCGGTCTGCGTGAGGGCATCGCAGCGGTTTATGAGGATTTCAAACAACTGGTGCACGCTTGAAAAAGCATTTTCTATACCTCATGTTCGCAGCATGCCTTGCATTTCAGGCAAGCGCACAACTGTATCAAATTCCGCTTGAACGCGGGATGACAGAGGCCATAGAACGAAGCCTTTCAGCAAAAGACACGCTGATCCAAACCGGATTCAAACCTTTTCATGCGAACCAATTTGATCGCAACTCTGTTCCGCGATTTAGAACAGATGACCGACGTTATTTCAACCTCCCCGAAGTTAAATGGGGCAAAGAACACCTGATAGAAGTCTTAGATGATGACCTCACGCTCTACATCGACGCCATTCTCGATGTTAACTTAGGCCGAGATGTGGGTGACACCTCCACCTGGCAAGACTCGGTGGTAATCTTCAATAATACCCGAGGCATTGCCGTTTATGGGGATATTGAGAAAAAAGTATCTTTTCACGCTACTGTCTTTGAAAACCAAACCCAGCTACCCCTGTGGTTGTACGAAGCCACTGATTCTTTGGGTGTTATGCCCGGACAAGGACGGTACAAACCATTTAAATCGAACGCGCGCGATTACAATTTCGCCACTGGAGTTATCTCTATAAACGCCACCAAGTGGCTGGATGTGCATTTCGGTTATGGCCGTCATTTTATTGGTCATGGGTACCGAAGCATGCTCCTCAGTGATGTGGCAGCCAATTATCCGTACTTGCGCCTGCAGGCTGAAACCAACAACCATAAGCTGCGCTTTATATCCATTCATGCCGAAATGCTGCGGCTTGAAAGACTTCCACTGGGTGAGGTGCCTGAATCTCTCTTCAAAAAGAAAGCCTTCTCAGCGCACTACCTATCATTTATGCCACACCCAAGACTGGCATTGGCCTTATTCGAATCCACTGTGTTCGAGCGGTGGAATCCAACCGGTACGCAAAACCTTCCGTGGCAGTTTTTCCAGCCTGTACCAGGGATCAACATGGCCTCCTTCGGATTTGATAGCGTTCACAAGGTTGTCATCGGCGCAGACGCTAAAGTAAAATTGTCGAATTCAATCTACGCTTATGGTCAATTTGTCGTCGATGGAAATCAACGTCAACGAACAGGTTTTCAAGCAGGAATTAGTTTTACAGACCTAGCCGCTCCTCGCCTCAACCTGCGGTTGGAATACAATGAAGGAGGTATAGGTCTGTTTAGCTCCAATACCCCGCTACAGAATTATACCCACTTTAATCAAGCACTTGCGCACCCCCTTGGAACCAACTTCAAAGAATACATCGCCATTCTTCAACACGGTTACAAACGCTTTTGGTCTGAGTGGCGAGGGGTGTATCAAATACATGACAGCGGGGAAAAAGGAAACGTGTTTAACACCTCGGATGCAATTGATGTGCAAACTGCCTCGCTAGGAAAAACCTGGTTAAGCGACCTCCGATTTGGATACCTCATCAATCCAACCTCGAATTTTCAAGCAATCATCGGTTGGTCTTGGCGTGATAAAGAAACTGCAAGTGGACACTTACTGAGCTCCCTGTATTATGTTCAGTTTAGTGTAACCTTGTTCAACAAATACTACGACTTTTGAGTATGACCCCGAACCTTCTAAACCAATTGAAGCCATGAAAGAAATTGTACTCGGATTCATATCAGCCTTTCTGCTTGTCATCGTTGCCATGCCCGCACTCATCAAAGTAGCCAAACTAAAGCATCTGGTTGATGAGCCCGGGGAGGCGAGGAAACTCCACCGCAAAAGTGTTCCAACCATTGGCGGAATCATGATTTTTGCCGGTACCATTCTCGGTTACTGCCTGTGGTTTCCTTCTCAACACGCCTACAAACTTGGAATGAACTACGATGCCTTGAGTGCGCTTCACGAATTCAAGTATTTGGTTGCCAGCATGTTGGTTTTGTTCTTCTTGGGTCTTAAAGACGACATCATCGGCGTTAGCCCATCCAAAAAACTATTGGTTCACCTCTTCGTAGGGTCTATTTTGGTTTTTATGGCCGATATACGGATTACCCAGTTCTGGGGTCTCTTTGGCCTTGGTAATATTCCTGATTATGCTAGCTACCTATTTTCGATGTTCGTGTATGTTGTCATCGTTAATGCTATCAACCTCATTGACGGTGTAGACGGACTTGCTGGGGGCATTGGTTTCATTGCGGCTGGAGTCTTTACCTATTGGTTCTACGAAACATTGGACCTTCCTCTAGCCTTGCTTGCCGCAGGTCTCGGAGGCGCGTTGCTGGGGTTTCTGGTTTTCAATTTCAACCCCGCCCGCATTTTCATGGGCGATTCCGGCTCCCTTACCATAGGGGTCGTGATGTATGTACTTGCCACCAAATTGATTGAATTCCCCGTCGATAAGCTACCCGCTGCCATGCATGGAATCTCAAAGCCCGTGCTGGCCATGGCTATTTTGGGCTATCCGTTGGTAGACACTATTCGCGTTTTTGTAATTCGCACTCTCCAAGGCAGATCTCCTTTCAGTGCCGATAAAAATCATATTCATCATCGGCTCATTCAACTCGGTTTGAATCACAAACAAACTGTGTTGGTCCTGTATGCCTACTCCATCGCCATAATTGGGCTGGTGTTTCTCATGCCGGCCAACAAGCCCAATCTTTCTTTCTTGATCGTTGGTGGTGTAGCGTTCTTGACCTCACAACTTCTTTTCGTAATCAACACTGCTAAATCTCGCGAATCATGAAGTGGTTGTTGCCCGCAGTCTTCCTGTTGACGCAAACCATCTGTCATAGCCAAATTCGCGAAGGCTTTAGGCTGGTCAATCCTCTATCCTCTTCCGCTCAAGCGCTGAACAAGGTAAAAAATGGCCAGCCAGGCATATTTCCATTGGCTATTTTGCTTGACTCACTTGAAGTGCAATCAACAGCTGATTCTGT
>JBJOIB010000061.1:0-9558 GCA_046047375.1 Bacteroidota bacterium | reverse complement strand
GTTTGATGGCTTTTTCGAAGTTCTCATCGCTTTTCTCGAACTCTTTCGTTTCGTTGTATGCTTCACCAAGCATTGCGTGCATCTGACTCAGCATGGATGGGTTATCTACCACAAAGTTTTTTCCGATAGAAAGCGTTGCAATGGCATCCTTGTACTTCTTCAATTGTAGGAAGCTATGGGCCTCCATGATGTAAAACTCCGGTTGAGTAGGGTACAAGTCTTTAGCCTGACCTGCATGTTCTGCAGCGGCTTCCCACTTTCTAAGTTCAAGTTCTATAGACAACAACTGGTTCCAAAGTACCGGACGAGCCGGGTCCAGTTCCAGGGCTTTCTTGAACCGCATTTCAGCTTCCTCCAGTCGTTCGTCGCGATACAAAAAATCTCCGTAAATAGAGTGTGTTTTCGGGTCGTTGGGATGCACTTTGTCTAGCACCTCCAACAATTGATTCGCATTCTTTGCCGCCTGATCATCGAACCTCGATACTTCAAAATAACGCAAGAGGATCCCGATTTTTTCATCTATATCTACCTCTACAGCGCCAAATGCTTTCACCAGGGCCTCAAACGACTCGCTATCTTTTCCTTGCGCAGCATAGATGCGTGATAACTCCAATTGTGCATACCCGTTTTCTGGCTGCTCTTTCACCACAGACTCCAACAGTGCTTGTGCTTCTTGAGCCCGGTTAAGTTCCACCAATAACTCCGCCTTTTGGGCTATAAACTCTACCTCCCCGGGATAAGCTTCAATGAGTTTGTCGACTTCACGAAGTGCTCCTTCAAAATCTCCAGATAGCAGGTATAAACGCTGTTTCTGATAACTTATCTCAGGCATCAGGCCCATGCGTTTTTCGAGTTGGTTGTAGACTTCGATTGCGCTTTTTTCTTCATCAAGAAACAAGTAGCACATCGCCAAATTGTGATAAGACATGATATCTTCTGGATCTGCCTTAATTAGTTTCTGCCATTGAAATGCCGCATCCTCAAGCTTCTCAAGCTCCATCAAATAACCTGCATATGTTTTGCGGTACCAGTAATTGTCAGGACTGATTTCCAGCGCTTTACGGATATTTGTGAGTCCTTGAAACGTGCGGTCATACATGAAATCAATGCGCGACATTTCATAGTACGGTGCACTATTGTTGGGCGAGATAGAGACACTCCGTTCAAAGGCTTGATAGGCTCTGTCATAGTCTTCGATAGTTTTGGCAGCCTGACCATCAAAAAAGGCTGTTTGAAACGCCGGACTTTCCACGGTCGCAGCGGTCTTCGTGCTAGTAACACTCGAGTCTTTCGTCGATTTACAGCCGAATGCCCCTAAAAGAAGGCCTATGTATAGAAGATGCTTCAAATTATTTGCCCTTAGTAGAATAATCGCCGATGCTCAATGACTCGGGTGAGCCAATGTACTCAACAAACTTGCCAAGCATTGCATTTTCAATCACTGAATGTTTAATGATAGAATTCTCCTGAACAATGGTTGTTCGAACGATGCTACTTTCAACGGTGCACCCATCGCCAATGCTAGCGTGTGGACCAACTATAGCATTGCGCAAAACCACTCCTTTTCCGATGTAGGAAGGGGCTATTATTACACTGTTTTCGAGAACGGTATCCGCAGCGCGTAAATCCGGATCATTTGCATGGTAGTGTAGTATGCGGGTATTGGTCTCCACCGTCGCGTTTTTATTGCCACAATCCATCCAGTCATCCACCTTCCCCGGTAAGAACTTCTTACCCTTTTCCGTCATATTCTTCAATGCGTCAGGCAATTGATATTCACCGCCTTTCACAATGTTGTTGTCAATCAAATACTGCAACTCACCTTCGAGAACCTCCCCTTCTTTGAAGTAATAAATACCGATCATGGCCAGGTCGGAAACGAAGACTTTGGGCTTCTCAATGAAATCAGTAATGAATCCGTCGCTGCTTAGCTTCACAACTCCAAACTGCTCTGGATTCGGCAGTTGCTGCACCCAAAGCACCCCGTCACACGCGGGATCGAGCTCAAGCTGTGCTTTGAACAACGTGTCTGCAAAAGCCACTATTACCTTTCCTTTTAAGGCTGATCGTGCGCAAAGAACCGCGTGGGCGGTGCCAAGTGCCTCATCTTGGTAGTGAATGGTTCCTTTGGCTCCCAAACGTTCTGCAATCTGAATGAGGTTTTTTTCAACCTCATCACCAAAACGACCAACCACATACGCCACCTCTTCGATGGGTTCAGTGCTAATGGCGGCCAACTCTTCCACCAATCGTTGCACAATTGGCTTTCCTGCAATTGGAATCAGTGGTTTTGGAACCGTTAAGGTATGCGGCCTCATGCGCTTTCCCATTCCGGCCATTGGAACAATTATTCTCATCTCTTCTTCATTTAATCCCAGTACTTCCAAACCCTCCTGCCCCGCGTGCGGTTTCAGATAGTTCTTCTACTTCGGTCCATGCAATGCGTTCGTGTTTCGCAATTACCATTTGTGCAATGCGCTCACCGTCTTCGATGACTACATCGGTATCAGATAAATTCACCAGTAACACCCCAATTTCGCCTCTATAATCGGCGTCTATAGTACCGGGAGAGTTCAATACAGTAATGCCTTTTTTATATGCCATACCGCTTCTAGGTCTTATCTGTGCCTCCATACCTTCCGGCAAAGCAATAAAAAGCCCTGTTGGAATAAGAGCTCTTTGAAGCGGCCGCAGTGTGATAACCGATGCCAGGTTAGCCCTTAAGTCCATTCCTGCACTTAACAAAGTCTCATAATGAGGCAGCGGGTGGGATCCCTTGTTGATGATTTTCACCTCCATGTGCTAAAAGTAATGCGGATTGAACAAATCAAGGTAGAACGAGTCAATTGTTGTTCTACAATGAATTGTTGATTCATGACTTGCTAAAATCAGGCTTCCTTCTTTCCATGAATGCTGTTGTGCCTTCAACAAAGTCAGGGGTTCCGAAACATGCTCCAAAAGCATCGATTTCCTCCTGAAAACCATTGCTGTTTGATGCATATGATGCCCGAACGGCATGGAGCGCCTGAGCAATAGCCGTAGACGATTGTTTACTCACCTTTCCTGCAATATCCATCGCTTTGGTTAAAAGCTCTTCAGGAGCGGTTATGTGGTTGACTAACCGCCAATTCAACGCTTCATTGGCGTCTATCATTCCAGCAGTGCAGATCATCTCCATGGCCTTACCCATCCCTACTAAACGCGTCAACCGCTGTGTGCCGCCATAACCCGGAATAACACCTAGCGACACTTCAGGCAAACCCAGTTTTGCATTTGTCGAAGCAACCCGTATATGGCAAGCCATGGCCAATTCCAGGCCTCCCCCTAGTGCATAACCATTGATGGCC
Source organism: Bacteroidota bacterium (assembly GCA_046047375.1). GTDB lineage: Bacteria > Bacteroidota > Bacteroidia > Flavobacteriales_D > Sanyastnellaceae > RI-182. The sequence continues at coordinate 6,211 of JBJOIB010000061.1, read as the reverse complement.
GCAATTACTGGTTTAGACATGTTCTCGACCTTATTGAACAACAAGCGTTGACCATCAGCACTCAAAGCACGACCTTCTTCTACATGAAAATGCGCAAACTCCTTGATATCTGCTCCTGCTACAAATGCTTTGTCTCCACTTCCGGTGATGATCAGAGCTCGAATGGCCCGATCGTCATTCATCCGATCCAAAGCCTCACTCAGTTCCTGTATGGTGCTCCGATTGAGCGCATTCAATTGATCTGGTCTGTTGATGGTAAGAACGGCAATTCCATTCGATACCTCCACTAGTATGTTATTCATGGTTCGTCTTATTTGTGTCAAAAGTACATGTTTCTCTAAAAGTGCGATGCTAAATGATGTCAACGAAAAAGCCCGGAACATTTCTGCTCCGGGCTTGAACATTGTTTAAAGACGGTTACTTAACAAATCGTGTAACTGCCACTGATTGTCCGTCGGAGATGAGGCGAACCACATACGCCCCATCAGCAAGCTGGTTGAACACAAATTCTTGACGGCCGGCAGCAGCTTCAACCTTTAGACGGTCTACAAGCTTTCCGGTCACATCGAAAATGCGCATTTCAGCAGCAGGCAATACATCTGATGTTGTAAGTGCAATACCGTTCGGGATGTTTGCAAATAACACCTCGATTTCATTTTCTGTTACATCAATGGTTTCATTGATGGTCACAACCACATCAGCAGTAGCGGCACAAGCTTCGTTTACAGCCATTGCGGTGTAAACATATGTTCCTGCTACTGTGAACGTCTGATTGAACGATTCACCAGTGCCCATTTCTTGTCCATTTGAAATCCATGTGATCTGATCAGCGTTTTCAGCAGAAGCTGTCAAAGTAACTTCCACAGAGCCGTCTTGCAATTGTGCAGTGATGTCTGCGGCTTCAACAGAAACCGCGTTTGGATCAAGCACTGCTACCTCATGGGTTTCGCTCATACAAGCAGATTCGATGGTAACAGTGTACGTTGATGCAGGAAGCATATCGAAAACCACGTATCCATTTTCGGAAGTTCCTTCAAGTACGATGTTGCCTTCTGAAGCCAAGGTATACTGGAAGGCATCCAAGTGCTGGGTGTGGATGGCAATCTCGCCAATGTCATCGACATTGCAAGCGCTGTATTCACTTGAAACCACTGCTGATGGCATCTGAGCATTGTCAATAACGGATTGTACCGAAATCGCAGCGCAATGCAATGAATTATTGGTTACTTCTGCGGTGTAGGTTCCCATTGATAGTCCTTCCAACGAAGTTACATTGGTTGCAATTGGCATATCCATCTCATCGTACCAGGTAATAGTCCAATCACCTTCAGGTAAGTTGAGTTCTATGGCAGCATCATTTGCTTCAAAGCAAGTCATTTCTGTGACGTTTGCTGTAACAGCACCTGAGAAATGGAGCACAAAGCGGTTGGTCGTTTCGTTGGCTTCCATATCGAAAGCAATTGTTGCACCCTCTTCTACCACGGTAATGGCGCCAGTTTCCGTATCCTCAATGCTTATGCAAACACCTTCCAAAGCCCCAATAACTTGATCGGCATGCAGGGTATATGAACCGGCATTTTGAACTGAAATCTGCAAAGGAACGCTTATCGCCTCTGTGTTCACACCAAAGGTGTTGATGGCAAGTTCGCGGCCTTCTGCATCAACAGATACAAATTGGATAGTATTTCCACCGAAAATGGTTTCGCGGTAAGAATAGGCATCAAATTCATTTTCAAAATCTGTCGTAGCCTGATCGTCAAGTGCCACAAAGGTATAATCTGCAGCAACTCCATCGGTAACGTACATGGTAAGCTTACCCGAAACTGAAGCAACTCGCTCAAAGTCTGCACCCACAGGTGCTTTAGCTGATTCAGTCCAATTCAACACAGCTCCAGGTGCGTCAACTTTTACGAAGAACGACTGCGACGAAGCGATGTATTGTGATGCTGTTCCAATGCCAGTTGAGCCGTTGTACAACAACTGAGACCCGCTATCATTGTCGTATACATAATATGTGCTAACACCAGTTGAGTTGGCTACAACTACATCCCAATCTACATCACATGGATAAGGATTCTTGACGAGGTGCCATCCATCGTTAGCACTAATTCCAGATGAAGTAAATGAAAGAGGAACACTCAAATCTCCTTTCTGCAAGCCTCCGGTAACATCAATGGTTTGGTTACCAGAAAGCATATAAACCATGTGTCCGGTAAGTGGGTCAATGGCGTCAGTAATGTCTGCAGCGCCAGACCAGCCTTCGTTCAACGATCCGGTATTGGTTTCGTCGTACAGTTGAATGTTGTTAAACAAACCGCCCTCAAAGGTTTGAGCATTTGGATACTGTGAACCAGGGAAACCTGACGTAACGATGTCATCGTCCCAATCCGTAAGTGTCAACCCGGTCAAAGGCGATGAGAAGTTAACCCAGCTATTACCTGCAGATGAAGGAACAAACCGTTGCAGGGTTATATCGCCAATCCAATCCGCATTTTCAGTGAAAGCGGCAATAGATGCTGTACCAGCGCCATCAGAAGTCAACGTGAAATTAATTCCCGACACATCCGCTGTTCCGAAGGTTGGAGTCACGATGCCTGTCAATGAAGCATCGGTGTTGAAGATAACGCCTGTGTTGGAAGTATTCGACAAGGTCATGTTTCCGAGCGACAAGGCCACTGTTCCATTCACTTGCTGAGTCTTGTTTCCAGAGAAAATGAGGTTACCTGATTGTCCGTCAAAGGTACCATCTACGTTCATGTTTTCGTACACGCGAAGATTGTCTGCGCCACCGTTGAAGGTAGCTCCTGATTCCACATTGAAATCGCGAACTGCAGCTTCCAAGTCGAGGGTCACCGCAGTTCCTGCTTGGATGGTATAATTGTTAAAGCGCGACCATTCCGCGTTGATTCCGGTACCTACAGGTGATTCTGACCAAATCATCTGGCTTGCATCGCCTGAGGCCACACTGTACCATTCAGAATAACAACCGTATTGATAGATCGCAATATCGTCTATGCGAATTCTGCCCGTGCGTGCTGCGGTAACATCAACACCCATTCCGAAGAAATCTGTTGTGGTGTAAGTAGCGTCCGCTGAAGTTCCGCTTACCGCAGTCATCCCTGAAAAGCCACCACCTTCTTTATAGCTGAACGACCAAACGCCGTTGGCATCGCGCAATACTTCAATGCCCAACACCACATTCGTGTTCCAATCATACGAAGAGGTTATCAAACTAGTATATGCACCGTTGTCAATGCGCACCAAACGCAAATTGTCAAAACCGGTATCAAAGTTTACTCCGATAGCATAACCATCTACAGTTCCGCTAAACAAATCAGCTTCATTGGCAGACAATGCCACCATCACCCAGTTGTTGGCAGATGTTTCAAATCCGCTTGTAGCGAAATTAAATCGCCAAATGGTTTCAGCTGTTGTTAGGTCAATAGGGTTCAGTGGGTAGCTCAAGTAGTCAAAAACTGCTACCGCGTCAACTACGTGCCGAGCATCGTACTGTCCGCTGATTGTAGCAGTCGAAGTAATTAGATCCCATCGCGATGTGTTTAACCAACCATTCGCGTCCCCATCTTCAAAATCCTCTGAGAAAATCAACTCTGTTCCGCTCTCATCGTCATCCAGATAAAGATCCATTTGGGTAGCCAGGCCATAATCGGCACCGTAGCCGCCGAGGATGTTATCGAGTTCAAAAAGAAACTCTTCATCCTTTTCACACACTGTATTTCCTGAAACTGTTAGTGCAATTGTCTGTGGAGTAGCGCTACCAGCAGGGAAGGTTAGGGTTTGCGAAGAGAAGCCACCAATTTTAGATGCAGTACCAGCAAGAAGGTTCACATCCACTGAGGTTGGGATGCGATCATCCGGATTTGAAATCGATACCGATAAGTTGTACGTTGAATTCACGTCATCTTCCAAAATCGTATCAGCGCCTACAGTAAATGAAACTTCTGTCAACGGGCGGATTTGGAAGTTATCGAAATACAGGCGTCTTGACAAAGCTGGATTCGTAATATTGGTGCTTACGGCGAAGTAGCTACTTGTAGTGATGTCATTATCGACAACCGTTCCATACGTAGTCATTGCGGCACCGAGGTTGAATCCGGTTGCACCACTCACAATCCACTCACCCTTTGTGTTGCGCTGAATGCGCAAGCTATAGCCGGCACTGGCGTTGGGTTGCAATGGCCAACCAAAGTCGATGATTTGAGTCTCAGTAGTGCCTTCCTGCTTGAAAAGACCGAACTTGTCCAAAGATCCTGAGTTATTCCATTTGATGAAATACCCATTGAAATCCATGCTTCCAATTTTCATTTTGGATGGATCGTTGGTGTCAGAAATCAAAATAACAGCGAAGTTATTGGTAGCAGTTGTTGCCCAACCTAGGCCGGTAGCAACTGAAAACTCCCAAACGCCGTAAGCCTGAGTGTTGGTTGTAACCACTGCGGCATCACCTGTGAAAGGGAAACTCACCAAAACATTCTCATGAATACTGTAAGGAATGTTGATGTTTGGGTTCGAACCTGTCCCTGTAAAGCTGGCAGGATCAAGAATGGAATACCCACCTGTATCTCCTGTCCAAGTGACGTTTGAAGTCAAATTCCCATCGTTGAAACTATCATCAACAATGGAGAAAGTAGCTTGGAAGTAATTACCCGCATTGTCATCAACAATGGTTTCAGAACACCCTGTTGGAGAGGTAGTGTCACCTGTAGCATCAAACCAAACTTGTAAAACATAGTTACCTTCTGAAAGGCCTGAAACCAAGTCGATTCCTGCGTTAGCGGTCTGCCAGCGCTGGTCTCCACCGCCCAAATCAGCATCAAACCCAATGGCTATAGAGTTGAATGCCCCTGGGGTTTCACCACGTTTGTAAACGCGGTAATAAATGGTGCCGCCACAAACGTTCGAGCTTCCGTTTTTAAAGGTTTTCAGCTCCCCTCCATTCAAAATGAAAGTGTCGGACGGGCGGAAACTACCGTAATATGTACCGGCAAAAGTCAGCGCCGCATCGGCATTTTCACCTCCGGCTCTGAAATCATTTCCAGATCCAAAATCAAGGATAGCATAGCTTTGAAAGATGTCCCAGGCACCAAAAGAAATTGTAGAACTAGCAAGGGCTAGAATCAGTAATAGGCTCCGTATCATTGGTTTGGTTTTAAAGGATGAATTTCCCGTAAGAAACGTCCTACGCAAAATTAATCAATTTTGTTCGAAATACTGGATATATTCGACGCAAAATCAACAAATTGATCAATCAAAAGCAATCATTACGACACCAACTTTATTGATTCAAACTGTAAATGCTGTTCAATAATCGGCGTGTATAGGGGTGTTGTGGCTGCTGCAAGACGGCATCTGATGAGCCTTCTTCAACAATTTCTCCTTTTTCCATTACTACTACTCGTTCACACATGTGCCGAACCACATGGAGGTCGTGGGAAATGAAAATATAAGACAACCCGCGATCCAATCGAATTTGGAAGAGTAGGTTCAACACCTGCGCTTGCACACTCACATCTAACGCAGCAACTGATTCATCGAGAATCAATATGGAAGGATTGGCAGCCAGTGCGCGGGCAATAACCAAACGTTGACGTTGTCCTCCACTAAATGAATGAGGGTATCTTTCTTGTGAATCTGACGAAAGACCTACCTCATTAAGCAATTTCTGAATTTGTTGTGGAACCTCTCTCTCTTGCACAGAGCCTGCTGTTAAAAGCGCTTCGCGCAGCATTTGTCTGACGGTTAGTCGCGGATTGAGTGAGGCGTATGGGTCTTGAAATACCAATTGAATTGGCGGACGGCCATCCCGAAAAGTAATTGCACCCTCGTCGGGTTTCTCGAGACCGATAATCATCTTGCTAACTGTTGATTTACCGCATCCACTTTCGCCAACAATACCAATACTTTCGCCCCTATTGAGCGTGAACGAAACTCCTTTTACAGCTTCAAAGTAGGCAATGGGTTTTCCGAAAATATTTCTGTTTGTAATGAATTTTTTTCGAATGCCGCGCACTTCCAAAATAGGATCTTCGAGTATGTTAATTTGATACGGCTCTGCTGAGTCAACGGCGAGAGGGGCACGTGGGCCGCGAACGGGCGGTTTGCTAGAGATAAGCTTCTTTGTATAGTCAGAATTTGGTTTTGCTAATACAGTTTTCGCATCTCCTTCCTCCATCACAGCGCCCTGCTGCAA
>JBJOIB010000060.1:0-11836 GCA_046047375.1 Bacteroidota bacterium | reverse complement strand
CTTTGGAGGAAGCGGCGTAGTAGCTACGGAATTGGGCATTGCGCTGGCAGCCAAAGGACATCAAATTCATTTTATCACCTACAATCAGCCGGTGAGGCTTGGCAACCTGCAAAAGAACATCTATTACCACGAGGTGGCTGTTGCAGAATATCCGCTTTTCGACTACCCCCCGTACGAACTGGTATTAGCCAGCAAAATGGTGGATGTTGCGATGCATGAAAAGCTCGATTTACTCCATGTGCATTATGCCATTCCGCATGCGTCTGCTGCATACATGGCTAAGAAAATCCTCGCTGAACACGATATTCATTTACCAGTGATCACCACCTTGCATGGAACAGATATCACCTTGTTGGGGAGAGATGCTTCATTTGAACCGGTGATCTCCTTTGCCATCAATAAAAGCGATGCCGTGACTGCTGTTTCGAATAGTCTGAAGAACGACACCTACAAACTTTTCGGGGTAAACAAAGACATCTCTGTGATTCCCAACTTTGTTTGTATGGATCAATTCAATTTCTCAGACCTAAGCGAATTGCGCTCTACATACGCTCCGAACGGTGAAAAAGTATTGGTGCACATATCAAACTTCCGCGGAGTAAAACGCGTGGAAGACGTAGTTCGCGTGTTTGCAGAAGTGCGGAAAACTGTGGCTTCCAAACTCATTTTAGTTGGGGATGGACCTGAGCGGTATCGCGTTGAACAGCTCTGCCGGGAACTGCGCACCTGCGAAGATGTGGTTATGCTTGGAAAGTTGAAGGATCCAACTGAAGCTCTCTCCATTGCCGATGTTTTTGTGTTGCCGTCAGAATCAGAGAGCTTCGGATTAGCTGCGTTGGAAGCGATGGCAGCAGGTGTGCCTGTTATTTCAACCAATACAGGCGGAATTCCGGAAGTGAACCGCCATGGAGTTACGGGCATGATGAGCGATGTGGGAGACGTGGAAGACATGGTTAAAAACACCTTGTACTTGCTTTCTGATGATGTTCGTTTGACCAAATTCAAGCGTCAGGCCAAAGAGCGCGCCTATGAATTTGACCTGGGTAAAATCTTGCCGATGTACGAATCGTTGTACGAGCGCGTGGCGAAACAGGAGGTGAAGATATGAGCGATGTAAAGTGGCTCGGACAGCGAATCAGCTACAAACGCACGGATGAAGAATTAACGGTTATCATTACCCAACAGGTATCTCGGCTAAATACCTTGCTGATGATGGGCTGGGTGGCTGCCTGGCTTGCAATAGGCGTAGTAGTGAGCGTGTTTTGGATGAATACGGAGGCCGAATCTGATCGCTTGTTTTTCAGCATCTTCATGGCTTTTTGGGCTTATTTCTTTGTTCGCGTAATCAAGGTACTTGCCTGGCGATTGATTGGAAAGGAAATGATACGTGTTTTCGACCATCAGATGACCATCAAAAACGCTTATGGCACCTATGGTAAAGCGCGCTTTTTCGATACTGAAAACATCAAAAAGCTGGGGCCCATCAATTACGATGAAACGAAGTTTTTTCAATTCATGGAGAGAGCTCCCTGGATAATAGGTGCTGAGACGATTGGCTTCGAGTACCTGCGCAATCGGGTAACTTTCGGAAAGCAGCTCGAAAGCAAGGAGGCCTTGCAATTAGCGCGGATTGTAGATAAAGCCATCAAGGAAATTCCTGCCCGCGCCCAGCGGAAAAAATCCTAAATAGTAAAATAGCGTATAGCCGCGTGGTAGCCATAAGCGCCTAGTCCGATAACGGCTCCTTTGCACACCGGTGCGATAAGCGACACTCTTCTAAAGTCTTCTCTTGCATGCACATTGGATAGATGCACCTCCACAACCGGAGAAGACACCGCTGCAATTGCATCGCGAAGTGCAACAGAGGTATGCGTGTATCCACCCGGATTGATAACAATGCCTCGAGCGGTGAAACCGTAACGTTGCACTGCATCCACTAATTCACCTTCATGATTGGTTTGTACAGACTGAATGTCGAATTCAGGAAAATCAGCTTCTAGCTTTCTCAGAATGGCATCGAGCGATTCATTGCCATATATCCCCGGTTCACGAAGTCCAACCAAATTGAGATTGGGACCATTGATAACGGCAATGACGGGTTTCTGCGACATGTGGGCTTAGTCGTTCATTGCAATGGTTTCACGCTTCCACTGTTCTTCCGTAATGGAGCGGCCATTTTTGAAGTAGTACGTCCCTGTTTTAGAAATCACCTTGCGGTAGATATCGACCTTGTTTCCGCGTTTAACAGTGCGTTCAATGATCATGCGCTTGCCTGCTCCTTCCTCGTAAGAGCGCTCTTCGATGCCTTCGTCGAGATCTTCTGCACCTTCCGGCAACTTGTATTCGTCGAAGTCTTTTTTATGACCTGCGTCTTTATCGAACAGTTCAGCGCGTTTGTCCATTATGCGGATATCAGCGGCTTCAGATTTCTCATGAAGGAAGAAAGTACTCTTCTCCTTTTCACTTTCGACATCTTGCTGATTTTCTTCACGAAGCACCTCTTTGCCTTCGCTTACATCGCGGTATTTCTTTTTCTCCGCTTCGGTATCCTCGTAGTTGGTCGCCAAGCGCTCTTTTGCGGCGCCTGAAACATCTTTCAGGAAGGCCTCGTTTTGGTCTTTCTCTTGTTGTGTGCGGTCTACATTCTCTTGGCGTGTGTCTTCACCTTTTCCTGCAGCACTGCGTTGATCGTCTTTTTTCTTATCGACTTCGTATTCGTTGCTTCTGCGAGATGCTGCGCCTTTGGCATCATACTCCTTTGCTGCTTCTGTGTAACGCTGTTTTTCGCGCACTAGGTCATCAGCCTTGGCTTCGCGGTTATTGTCGTTGTTCGAAAGCAGTGCGAGGGCTTCACCTTTTGCGTACTCTTCTTCTGCGTAATCTGATCTGCGCGCGCGCGAATCACCTTCATACGCTGCAAGTTCACCTTGCACTTTTATTTTCTCTTGTTCCGTTTCATCAACTTTTGACTGACGCACCATTTCTCCATCGCGGTAGATGGCTGTTAGGTGGTCTTGCGTCTGTTGATTTTCGTCCATGGTTGATTCCTGCCGATCTGTAGCCTCAGCGCGGTAGCTTTTTTCACGATCTGCAGCAGCCTTTTTCTCTTCTTCAATAGCGTTAGCCTTAGCGCGTTGTTCGCTTTCATGTGCTTCGCGGAAGTAGCGTTCTGCCTCGTCTTCGGAAGTAGAGTTGGCGTTGTTCACAAAGGCCTGACTGCGTCTGCGTTCTTCTTCTTCACGTTTCGCTTTTTCTGCTGCCAGACGATTGCGTTCAATCTCTTCGGCTTCTAATTTCCGACGTTTTTCTTCCTCGAGGTCGTTGTTTCTTTTTTCGCGTTCCAGACGTTCAGCTTCTTCTCTAGCTGCGCGTTCTGCCGCTTCGCGTTCCTGCTTCTCCTTGTCTAAGGCAGCCGTTGCATTAGCTGCTTCCTGGTCAAGCAGTTCGTTGATGCGTTGGATACGCGACTTCGGATATTTCTCCTGGCTTTTCAGTTTAAGAGCCGCCTCGTAATCTGTTTTCGCCTCAGCGAGCTGTTTGCCATCAAATTTTTTATCCCCAGAAGCTATGAGAGCCTCGTATTCTCTGTTGATTCTATCAGCTTCTGCATTGGCAGCTTGTGCATTGCGGTCAGCTTCTTCCTTGGCTGCCAAATCTGCCAATAGTTTCTCAATTTCAGCGATTTTATCTACCGGTAACTTTTCGTCGGGCTTCAACGTTCGCGCCTCTTCAAAATTGCGCAGAGCTACTTGATACTCCTTCGCACCAATGTTTTTGTTTCCTAAGTCAACAAGTTCTTTGTATCGCTTCTCCTTCTCCGCTGCCGCCATAGCGTTAGCGTTTTCTTCATCGAGTATTCTCTGCGCCTTTTGGATCTGATCTCGCGGATATTGTTCCGTCTGAATCACTTTCAGCGCCTCCTGATACTTGTCGATTGCTTTTTGATAACTCTTCCCCGTAAACTCCTTATCAGCGGCGGCTATCAGCTCATCGTACTTCGCTTTATTCGCTAGTGCTGCGCGCTGCTTCTCAACTTCGGCCAATAGGTCTTTAGGTTCGCGTTCTTGCGGCTTCAATTTGATGGCTTCGTTCAAATTCCCTACTGCGCCGTCGAATTGTTGCTTTTTGATTTGATCACGTGCTACCGTCATCAACTCGTTGTATTTCTTTTCTAGATTGGCTGATGCATTTTGCTCATCCAGCAATCGCTGTGCTTCGTTGCGCTTGTCTTGAACAGGCTTTTCATTCGGAAAAAGCTTCAGTGCTGCGTCATACTTATCAATGGCTTCAGCGTATTTCTTCTCCCCCATTTTCTGGTCGCCCTTCTTCACCAACTCGTCAAACTCCTTTCTCAGCTTCGCCATTTCATCGCCCAGTTTCTTCAACCGTTCAAATTCCTGGTTGATCATCTCCTGCATCCGCGCGGTGTAGTCGAAATCGAAATCAACGGAGTTTCGAACGGGATCGAATGACGCCTTACCTATGGGCTGGTCCAAAATGGCCGTATTGAATCCTTCAATGTAAGCGAATAACGACATGTCTGCACTCATCTGAAAGCCACCAGCCATGTCCTCAACCGGAATTCCCTTCGTATTCATTTCCAGCTTTTTCGTTACAAAGCCGTCTTTCGAAAAGGAAATTATATAAGTGAACCCAAGCGGAAGTTCAAACTCATATTTTCCGCTTCCGGTGGTCGTCAACTGGTCGAATTGCTTCCCGTTCTGCATAACCGTAATGTTGACACCCTCAATCTTCTTCATGGTCTCAGTGTCTTTTACCGCACCATGAACCAAGATGATTTCATTCTGTCCGAACACCACGTTCGAAAGCAATACCAACGCTAGACTCAAAGTACTGAACTTCAGCGTTGTAAGTAGATATTTGAGGAAGTTTCCTTGCATAGAAACAGGTACACGTTACACTTCAACGTAAAAGTAACGAAAAAGATATGAAACCATGCTGAAAATATGCATTAATGGCTCATTTTTACTGCAATTATAGAGAGCCTGAACCATGAAACCACACTTCAGCTATTGGGAAAAAGAAGAAATCCTTCAAAATGCAGACCTTGCGATCATTGGCGGCGGAATCGTAGGCATTTTTACCGCTTATTTTTACCGTAAAAGCCACCCTAAAGCGCGAATTATCATACTGGAGCGCAGCGCAATCGGATTCGGAGGTACATCCCGCAATGCCGGATTTGCTTGTTTTGGAAGTCCATCTGAAGTGTTGTCTGATCTTCGCGCACACGGCGCGGATGCAGTGTCCGAACTGGTATCGATGCGGTACCGCGGACTACAACAAACATTGACACTTTTAAAGCCTGAAAACATCGGTTACGAGCCTTGTGGAAGCAAAGAGCTTTTCTTCGGCAACGATCCATTGTACCAATCATGTATGGATCACCTCGATGAGCTCAATTCCCTTATGACACACGCCATAGGAGCATCCCCCTACAGCAACACTTCTCCGGAACAAGGCATGTATGGCTTTACGAACGCTATTGGCAATGAATTGGAAGGCTCAATTCACACAGGAAGACTTGTTTTAGCTTTGCGCAAACTACTGGCAGACAATCACATAGACTTGTTTACCGGAATGGAAGTGGAGCAACTCGCCGCTTCTCCATCCCATGTAGCTATCCATACCTTACAAGGGGTATTTAATGCCCAGCGCGTAGCCGTGTGCACTAACGGGTTTGCCCGACAACTTTTGCCTAACGCTGATGTTCACGCTGCTCGCAATTTGGTGTTGGTCACCGATCCCATTGAGCACTTGAATTGGAAAGGTACCTTTCACCTCAACGAAGGCTATTTTTATTTCCGCACCATTGCCAACCGTATCCTTTTAGGCGGAGGAAGGCATTTAGATCATGGGTGGAAATCTGACCCGGATGGTGCAGTGCCTAATGAAGTGCGTGATGCCTTATTGCAGCTACTTTATACCCATATCGCTCCAGGAAAAGAAATGAGTATTGCTCAGGAGTGGGTGGGATACCTGGGCATTGGACAAGAACGGCTGCCCATCATTCAGCAATTTCATGATCGCATCTTCGTTGGAGTGCGCATGGGGGGAATGGGAGTTGCCATCGGTTCAGAAGTGGGACGGAAGCTGGCTGACTTGATGTGACCAGCCCCTATTCAATGACCGCAAATCCCCGCTGTATGCGGGATATAGAATAACCGTAAAAAAAACGGAACCTTCACGAGATACCTGCGTAAAAAGGGACGTAATTATTTGAAAAATGAATTTACGTCTAATCCTTTCGCTCGTCATTGCACTCGTCATGACGGTCTCTCTGCAGGCACAGGTAGATTCTACCTCGCAAGAATATGTGCAAGAGGAAACACCTATCAAAACTGTGCAGACGGTTAAGCTCAAACCCCGTCTCGGACTAGGAGTTGGAAGTTTGATGTTTCTTGGAGACATCGGCCGCGACAACCGTGGCTACCACCCAGGGTCTGCCGACATGGCCTATACACTTGATATCACCAACGAGCTAACCAGCTTTTTGGATCTTCGGTTGTATACCGTTTTCGGTACCATTCACATCGATGAGACGTCGGCTGCTAGACGGCTGAATATGCAAAGCCAAATCCGCTCAGGTGGATTCGCCTTGCAGTACAACTTCGGCAATTTCATGCGTCAAACGCCCATGCTACAACCCTATGTATCAGCCGGCGTTGAGGCATTCGAATTTTTATCGAAGTCAGACTTGTATGACGCGAATGGAAACCAATACTTCTATTGGAGCGACGGTAGCATTCGAAACATGGACGAGTCTTCAGAAAATGCATCAGAAGCCATTCTTTTGCAGAGAGACTATGTTTACGAAACCGACTTAAGACAGCAAAACCTGGATGGCTTTGGCAACTATATGATGCGCAGCGTGGCCTTCCCAGTAGGTGCGGGTATCCAGTTCTACATGACCGATCGCTTCCGCGGTCGATTGGGAACGTCTTACCACTTCACCATGACTGACTTGGTTGACAATATGACATCTGCCAGCGCGGGTGCCCGTCAAGGTGATGCTAAAAATGACCGCTTTCTCTTTACGTCATTCGTGATGAATTACGACTTGAATCCGATTAAAACACGTCAGGCCGGAGTTCCAGATTTGTTTTACGACGAAGATGGAAACCTGATTGTGATGGAAGACTCCGATGGCGACGGAGTAAGCGACTACCTGGATCAATGCTGGGGAACCCCTGCAGGCGTTCCTGTGAACGAAAAAGGTTGTCCGCTCGATAGCGACGGCGATGGATATGCCGACTACATGGATGAGGAGCCTAATTCTCCGCACACCTATGTTGACGCAAAGGGTATCGCCCTCTCTGATGAAGATATTTATGACCATCACATGATGTGGCATGACTCCATTCCTTGGATCGGAGAAACACGCATGTTCGAAGAGTTCGCCCAACTTGAATCAGACATGAGTCGTGCGGCAGAAGCTGCGTATCGCGTGCGCATTGCACGTGAAGGAGGTGGTTTGACACACGAACAAATGAATACCCTCCTCGCTTTGGACGATGTTCAAACCGTGGAAGAAAATGGAGAAAAAGTGTTTGTTACCGGAAACTACGACCAGTTGCCTGATGCGATAAAGCGCAAGATAGAACTTGAGCAAGACGGCATGGACGCATCGGTGGTAATGGGAACAAACAAAGAAGGATTTGCATTGGTTGTTGGCACCACTGAAATGGAAGCTGAGATCACCGAAGAAGTGCTCGCTGAGCGCGCTATGCTTGAAAACAACACCGATGAAAACATCGTAAAATACCGCGTTCAGATTGGAGCCTTCCGCTTTCCACTCGCTGAAAACATCTTCAAAGATGTACCTGATGTGTTGAGCATATTGGGTGATGACGGTTTGACCCGTTATGTTACCCGTCCGTACGCAAACATCAACGATGCGGCGTTGCGCAAAGTAAATATGTTGTTGGAAGGATTTGAAGGCGCGTTTATAACCGCGTACAAAAACGGGCGACGCATAAGCATCGACGAAGCAAAAGGATTGGTTCCTTCATCAGCACCGGCAGAACCGTCACCAGTTGACGAGCCAATGGTGGTGGAGACGCCAAAGGCACCTGAAAGTGCACCTGTTGAGACCGTAGTTGAAGTAACAGAACCGGCTGAAACCCAGGAAACACCTGTTGTTGAAGAAGTAGCAACTCCAACAGCGAACGTTACCGCTGAGCCGGTATCAGCTATTGACCCATCGAAAGCCAAGTTCAAAGTGTTGATCGCCAGCTTCGAGGGCGCCGTTCCGATGGATGTGATGTACCAGTTGCTCGATTTCGGAAATGCCGTACCTCACCGTGAGGGTGCAACGAAAACCAATGTGTACAGCCGACCTGTGAATACCTTGGTAGAAGCAGAAAACGTGTTGACATTGGCCAAAGAATACGGATTTACCGATGCGGTGATCATGGGAGATTTCAATGGCAACACTGTTACCTTGGCTGAGATTCAACAGATGTTGAACCAAACCACGCCACAGGTAACCATCAGCGAGTGATAACTTCGGCGATTGCCGCGGCCATTTTTTGTCCGTCGATCGCTGCAGAAACAATTCCTCCAGCGTACCCAGCTCCTTCACCACAAGGATAGAGGTTGCGCACATCCGGATGACAGAGCGTTTCAGGATGTCGAGGAATTCGCACAGGAGATGACGTGCGGCTTTCAGGTCCAACCACCACTGCGTCGTTGGTCATGAACCCCCGCATCTTCCGACCGAAGTCTTTAAATCCTTCTGCCAACGATTTGGCAACAAAAGGGGGAAGTACTTCGTGTAAGTTAACAGACACAATTCCTGGAGTGTAAGAACAATCGGGAAGATCGATACTCTTTTTACCTTGAACAAAATCGACGAGGCGTTGCGCCGGAGCAGCTTGGGATCCCCCGGCAGCTTCGCAGCAGCGCCTCTCGACGTATTGTTGGAAGTGCATGGCACCCAATGGACCTGAAAAGCCTGCTGCTTCTACATCAGCCGCCTCAACAGTAACGACCATACCTGAATTCGCGAACTTGTTGTTTCGTTTAGATGGAGACCATCCATTCGTTACTACTTCACCCGGAGCGGTAGCGCATGGCGCAATGATTCCACCCGGACACATACAAAACGAATACACCCCGCGATCATCCACCTGGCAAACGAGGCTGTATGAGGCAGGAGGCAGGAAATCGCCGCGGTCTTTTCGATGGTATTGAATGCTATCAATAAGCGCTTGCGGATGTTCCACGCGTACCCCAAGTGCAAAAGTTTTTGCCTCGATGGCCCATTTTTTTCGTTCAAAGAGCTCAAAAATATCGCGTGCACTATGTCCGGTAGCCACTATCACATGTGTGGCAGAAATTGTTTGGTCGTTTACCACCAATGCGCTCACTCGTCCGTCTTGAGCCACGATATCTGTAACTCTGGCCTCAAAATGTACCTCTCCCCCGCACCGCAGTATGGTGTTTCGCATGTCTTCAATGATGCCCGGCAATTTATTGGTTCCGATATGTGGATGAGCATTCACTGTGATATCCGGGTCAGCGCCGTGGGCTACGAGGGTTTTGAGCACATCCTGTATATCACCGCGTTTGGTGGAACGCGTGTACAATTTGCCATCAGAGTAGGTACCAGCGCCACCTTCGCCGAAGCAGTAATTGGAATCTTCGTTTACTCGATGTTCACGAGTGATGGCAACCAGATCACGCCGGCGGTTTCTAACATCCTTTCCACGTTCAAAAATAACAGGCTTCAAACCAAGGGATATAAGGCGAAGGGCAGCAAACAGTCCTGCAGGCCCTGCTCCAATGATATGGACGGCAGGTTGATGGTGCACATTTGGATAATCGATGTGTACTTGATTTTCAGGAACCTCCTCACCTAGCTTGTACACCACCAAATCGAGTTGATAAACAACCTCACGACGGGCGTCTAAGCTTCGTTTGCGCACATGTACGTGTTGGATATCATCAACGGCGATGCGCAAAGCCGCTGCAGCAGCCTTTACTTGCGCTGAGGGTAAGAAGGCTTCTTCCGGTTTGAGTCGAATGCGTGCTTCGCTTGCCATAGTGATCTTAGGCGGCAAAGATAGAATAAGCATAGCGAGTTGCCGAAAAAGTTGTTCAAAGAGCACTACGGAATTTGTATGAAATAGCTTGCGGGCGAATTCTTATCAGTAGATTTGCGCAAATTTTCATCAACGATGACCACACTTGAAAAACCGGTGCTTAGTTTCGACGCTACCGGCATCGAAAAAGAGACCTTGTTATCCCTGTATCGTTCCATTCTTTTGCCGCGACTGATCGAAGAAAAAATGCTCAGTCAGTTACGTCAGGGAAAGATTTCGAAATGGTTTAGCGGCATGGGACAGGAAGCGATTTCTGTTGGTGTGGTAGCTGCCTTGCAGGATGACGAGTTCATTCTTCCGATGCACCGGAATTTGGGCGTGTTCACTTCTAGAAAATTACCACTCAAGCGCTTGTTTGCGCAATTCCAGGGCAAAGAAGAAGGGTTCACCAAAGGGCGCGACCGTTCGTTCCACTTTGGCACCATGGATTACCATGTGATTGGAATGATCTCGCATTTAGGTCCACAATTGGGCATTGCAGACGGTATTGCGTTGGCCAACAAGTTAGGCAAGGAGAAAAAAGCCACCATGGTATTCACCGGTGATGGGGGAGCCAGCGAGGGCGATTTTCATGAAGCTGTGAATGTGGCGGCGGTATGGAATCTACCCGTTATCATTGGTATTGAAAACAATGCATGGGGTTTATCGACCCCGTCACGGGAGCAATTCAAATGCGAGCGTTTCGTTGACAAAGCGATCGGATATGGCATACCAAGTGAAGATGCGATTCAGGTAAACGGCAATAATTTGCTCGACGTTTACACCACCATTAAACGTGTGGCAGAAAGCATTCGCGAGAATCCTCGTCCGGTAATTGTGGAGTTCATGACCTTCCGCATGCGTGGACACGAGGAGGCATCAGGAACCAAATACTATCCGGAAGGTCTCATTGAATCGTGGGAAGACAAAGACCCGGTAGACAACTACGAGGCGTTTCTGTTGAGTTCAGGCATCATTACTGAAAGTTTTGCCAAGGAAGTTCGAGAGGAGATCAAAGAATACATCAATCATGAGTTGAAAGAGGCTTTAGCCTTACCGAAGATTTCTGTGAACACCGAGCGGGAGTTTGAAGATGTATATGAGGAGGTAGTGGTATCGCCCACTGCGCCGAGCGGCAGTGAGACCGAAAAACGCTTTATCGATGCCATTTCAGATGGATTGAGACAATCGATGGAGAAGCACAGCAAATTGGTATTGATGGGACAAGACATTGCCGAGTACGGTGGTGTTTTCAAGGTCACAGAAGGCTTTGTGGATTTGTTTGGGAAGGAGCGTGTGCGGAATACTCCATTGTGCGAAAGTGCGATTGTGGGAAGTGCATTGGGACTATCGATGAAGGGATGGAAAGGCATGGTAGAAATGCAGTTTGCCGACTTTGTGACCTGCGGATTCAATCAGATCGTGAATAACCTTGCCAAATTACATTACCGTTGGGAGCGATACGCCGATGTGGTGGTGCGCATGCCGACGGGAGCGGGTGTTGCCGCAGGTCCGTTCCATAGTCAGAGCAACGAAGCGTGGTTCTTTCACACTCCGGGATTGAAAATAGCCTATCCGGCCTTTCCGGCCGATGCGAAAGGATTGCTGACCCGTTCTTTCGAAGATCCGAATCCAGTTATTTTCTTTGAGCACAAGGCGATGTATAGAAGTGTTTCAGGCATGGTGCCTGATGCTTATTATTCGCTTGAATTCGGTGTTGCCCGCGTAGTTGT
>JBJOIB010000059.1:0-3841 GCA_046047375.1 Bacteroidota bacterium | reverse complement strand
TCAAAGCGGGATGAGTTGTTTTCGGCCTTGCAGCATTTGCGGCATAATAAGCATGAGGTGGTGTTGTTTCATGTGGTAGACAAGAAGACTGAGCTTGATTTCGATTTGCAGAATCGGCCGTATACTTTTTTCGATATAGAGAGTGGGGAGGAGGTGAAAGCGAATCCGGCGGATGTTCGGGAGCACTATTTAAGACAGATCAGTGCATTGGTTGCAGATTTACGCAATCGTTGCGGGCAATACGGCATTGATTTCGTAGAGGCAGACGTTCAGAAGGGTTTGAATCCGATATTGTTACAGTACTTGATCAAGCGACAGAAACTTCATTGAAACTGAGAATCAATGAAGTACTATTTTTTCAATAAAATTCAGGGCTTAAAGTTTGTGTCGAATAAAAATTCGCATATCTTTGCCACCGCTTTGGAAGCAAAGCAGATGTGACACGATAATCTTCGCGGCTTACACTACGAAACAAGATGTCACAAAATTATGGTCTGGTAGTTCAGTTGGTTAGAATACCTGCCTGTCACGCAGGGGGTCGCGAGTTCGAGTCTCGTCCAGACCGCTGAATGATTAGAAAAGCGCTCAATTGATTGGGCGCTTTTTTTATTTCCAAGGTTTTTTGGTTGGTTAGAATATCCCGACAGGGTCGGGAGGGTCGCGAGTTTCCCGAAGTTTCGGGATGCAGACCGCTGAATGAGAAAAACGTGGCTGAGAGGCTTCTTTTTTATTTTCCCCAACTTTCGTTTTCGCTTTTTACTTATCCGCAAAGAGTAAAAATAACTCACCAGCGCTTCAATCATTAGGGTTATATGTTTGCGGTTTAGCCTTCTCCCATGCAATAGAAATCGAGCATACTTGAACGTCTCACTCGAGAAGTGGTATGATGTTCGACCCATTGATCGTTTAGTTTCGCTTTTTCGTCGGAAAGTGACATGTTTAATTCTCGAAATTTGTATTTTCAATCACCCTTAACTGATTGAAGATGACCAAATACGTTGTGTTCGCTCTGCTATCTGCCGCCTGGATACAGACAACTGGACAGGTTTGTCCAGATATACAGAACTTCCAACTACCTGATTCATTAAGTGCATCATGCAATGAATGTGTGATTATCGATGCTCCACCTTTTGAGCAGTTTTACGAATCTACTTCATACACCGTTGAAAGCGTTCCCTGGAATGGCTTGCCTTATCCTACTAATACAGGAACAGCCGTTGTTGGAGGTATTGATGATACATGGTCAACTCTGATTCCAATGGGTTTTTCGTTTTGTTTCTACAACACGGCCTATTCAAATATTGTAATTGGCTCAAATGGTGTGGTAACTTTCGACGCATCGGATGCAAACGGCTTTTGTCCATGGTCCTACACTGCAGCGCTGCCGAGTGCGGCCTTACCGAACAATGCCATTTTTTGTCCTTATCACGACATCGATCCGTCTGAATGCGGCACAGTCCGTTACCAAATGTATGGTGAAGCCCCTTGCCGAACGTTTGTGGTGTCATTCGCTGGAGTTTGCATGTACAGTTGTACCTCCTTGCAAACCACATCCCAGTTGGTGTTGTATGAGTCATCAAACATCATTGAAGTTTATGTAGCCAATAAACCAACGTGTGCTTGGAACAATGGAAACACGCTCATCGGATTACAGAATGCCGCAAGCAATGCTTCGGTGACTCCTCCAGGACGAAACACAGGCAATTGGTCTGCATCAAATGAAGCCTGGCGTTTCAATCCGAATGGATCGCCCGTTGGAGAGCTCACTTGGGTGGCCGATAACGAGATTATTGGAACTGGTCCTTCTCTTCAATATTGTCCTGATTCGGCGTCAACGGTATACGCAGTTTTGAACTACAACTTCTGTACGAATGCTGTAAACGGAGATAATTGCGCGAACTATACGATCAATGTTACATCAGGAACATGGCCAGGTGAAGTGTCTTGGAATCTATTACTTGGAGGTCAGGTCTTTGCCAGTGGAGGCGCACCTTTCAATCAACAAGTGTGTTTGCCAAACGGTTGTTATACCTTACAAATGCTCGATTCATTCGGTGATGGATGGAATGGTTCCGTATTCACATTATCTTACCAAGGGACGAACTTAGGAACAGCAAACCTGCCTAGTGGAAGTAACGGAAATGCAACGATTTGTGTCAATGAATTTGTAGAAGTTGATCCAGGTGACCCTGATCTTCTTGACGGTTTTTTAGTGGATTCTGTTTTTGTTGATGTCATTTTTGATGATATCACCCCAGGCTTGCTAACACCGGATCCAGCATGCTCGTATGATGATTTCTTGCAATTGGAAGCATCACTTCCTGATGGACTGTGGGAATCTACATGCACAAGCTGTATTTCAGAAAACGGCCTTTTTGACATCACTGCTTCTGGTGCAGGAACGTATTTCGTTTTTTATACCATAGAGGGTGCATGTGGTCCGGTCACTGAAACTACTGAGGTCGTAATCATTGACCCCCCTGCGGTTCAAATTCAAGGACCTGCAATCTTATGTGAATTCGACGAAGCTGTCATTTTCAATGGCGGAACGTCGGGAGGTCTTTGGTCTGCCGACTGCGGTGATTGTATAGATTCACAAACAGGGGAGTTTTCACCATTGAACTTGTCACCGGGCACTTATATAGTTTCATATATAGCTGGTGATCTATGTGTTGCATCTGATGATTTTGAAGTAACGATTCCTGCTACTCTTACAGCAACCATTGTCTCTCCTGATGTGATGTGCGAGGAGAGTTCGCAGCAGCTGAGTGCTTCTATTGAAGGCGGCATCTGGTCGGCTTCATGCGGTAACTGCATAAATAATGACGGGGTATTCAATGGACAAATTTCGGGTGATGGAATATTTGAAATCACTTACACGTTCGATGGGGAATGCGCGGTACCCAATTTTACTACTGTCGAAGTAATCGAAGCGGTTAGCGCTACCATATCGCTCGTGCCCACTTTGTGTGAATCAGGAGATGATGTTCAACTAACAACAGTTGATCAAGGTGGTGTTTGGTTTGCTGATTGTGGTGAATGCCTGAATTCGAATGGGTTGTTTAGTCCTTCCCTTGCAGGAGAAGGGGTATATGTCATTCTTTACGAAATTGAAGGAATTTGTTCCGATTCCGACGCCACCACCATTGAAGTCCTCGGTCAAACCGATGCCACCATCACCCTAGATGAAGGTATTTGTCTTGATGCAGGAACTGTTTTTGCCGTTGCGCCTTCGCCTGGAGGAGTTTGGAGCGCATCCTGTGGCGGATGCATCGATCCCTCGAGTGGAGAAATCGACTTAACTCTGGCTGAGCCTGGTGCTTTGGAAGTTCAATATGTGATAGATGGTTTGTGCGGATCAGCAGATGAAACGGTATCTGAATTGTTTCCATGTTCTGTGGAAGTGCCTAATATCTTCACCCCAAACGATGATGGTATCAACGACTTCCTCGTATTCACGAATTTAGAGTACTTTCCGGCATCTCATCTTGTCGTATTCAATCGTTGGGGAGGGACCGTTTTTGAAGATAATGCATATAACAACAATTGGCGTGCAGAAGGGGTGGTCGATGGACATTATCTGTTTATCCTGACCATTGGCGGGCAAGACAAGGTGGAAGGTGCCATAACGATCACGCGTTAATTCGAATATTTAAAGGTATTCAACCCTGAAAGAACTCGTCTACTGGTCGAAAATCATACGGTCTGTAGGTCAGGTTATAATCCTTGAATGATCGATTCATCCATCGTTCATGAAGGCTTCGAATGCCTCGCTTGCCGCCAAAATCACCGTTGTACCATAGGAAAATACGACTGACAGCTAACGTTTTAGCCGTTTCAT
>JBJOIB010000058.1:0-2616 GCA_046047375.1 Bacteroidota bacterium | reverse complement strand
TGAGATTACATTGTACGCTGTTTCTCCTGGGGGCTGCGTAGATTCGATTTCGCACACCTTCCATCCGTTTATCGACCTTTATATTCCAAGTGGCTTCACTCCCAATAACGACGGCATCAATGATTATTTTCAGGCGAAGGGACATGATATCATCTTCTTCGAAATAACTGTTTTCAATCGCTGGGGTGATGTGGTCTATTTCTCCAATTCACTCGATGAAATTTGGACGGGTGATGTAAAAGGTGGTGATTACTACGGCCAAAATGAGGTGTATAACTACACTGTGAGAGCCATCGGTGTCCGTTTGGATGCCATAGAAAAATCAGGCACCATCACCATCGTTAGGTAAATAGTGCATTTGGCGTATTCCGTTGGAACGCGGTTTCTACATTTTTGTACAAACTTCGTGACCAATGAAATATGTTGTACTATCACTTACTTTTCTGTGCAACCTTGTAGCATTTTCGCAATGGGAAGCCACCGAGGCTGTTCAAAACAACTTTGATGCAATTGCGTGCATTGAAGAGCACAACGGACAGCTTTTCGCTGCAACTACAAATTCCGGTTTGCTTGTTTTGAACACAAGCACCGACACTTGGGAAGTGGTCAACTTCACAGGTTTCACGGTGAGTCCAATTGGCACGCATATCACTCACTTGTTAGATGCAGGTTCAGCGCTTCTTGCAGTTACATTTAATCCAATTTATGCATCGTCCATGATCTATAAATCAACAGATGGTGGACAGTCATTTATTGCAGATGGCGATGGATTGCCAGCGAGCTCCAACAATGAAAGCGTAAATATTGATCACATCTATTTTTACGAGGGTCATCTGATTGTTGATGTTGCGAACCTCGGTTTTTGGCACAAACCATTGAATGCAACCACGTGGGAGCAAAACACCCACCCTTCCACCTTGTATTCGGAAGAGTTTTGCTTCAGAAATGCTAGGGCTTTCGCGTGGAGTGAATACCACCTATTTTATACAGACGATTTTGGAGTGAATTGGAGTCAGTGCGGGG
This sequence comes from Bacteroidota bacterium, assembly GCA_046047375.1. GTDB lineage: Bacteria > Bacteroidota > Bacteroidia > Flavobacteriales_D > Sanyastnellaceae > RI-182. The sequence goes on along the minus strand of JBJOIB010000058.1, from coordinate 1,593 downwards.
ATGTTGGCCTGCCTCAATGGTTTGTAGCGTCCATGCTTTTTTACGACCCCATTTCCGATCGTATCTATGCAGCCGGAACAACAGTAACGCCATACGAATACTATTTACTATACACAGAAGATGAGGGTGCAACATGGAACACACTTTCAATACAATCCGTCCTTTCAACAAATTGGTTAGGAGCGGACCAAACCATCACCTCTTTTTTTGCCAACGGCAATGAAATTTGGTTTTCCCTAGATTCACCCTCGCAATACGCCGTGGCAGATGTTTTCTACAGCAACGATGGTGGCGATACCTTTGTTGAAGACCAAGAAGGACTGACAGCTGACGCGATTTTCTCGCATGCAGTCGACTTCGCAACATACTCTAACCATCTATACATGGCTTTGAATGCTCAGGATATCTTCAGGCGGGAGCTGGACACAGGCATCGAAGACAATCGTTCAGATTTGAACGTGCAGGTTTACCCTATTCCTTCTACAGGCCCAGTCGTTGTCTCATCCAATCATCCTGTTCAAATTGCTGTTTACACCAGCTTTGGCACCCTCATTGCAACACACCCAGCGTCGATAGTGCATGAATTGCATTTACCGGTTTGTGGAATATATACGTTGGTCATTTCTGAAAGTGGCGTCCAGATTGAGAGTAAAAAGATTCTAATCAACTAAAAAAGTTTCCCATTTCGAATGGGAACTGCTTGCTTAACCAATAGAAACTGTCCGGAAATTTCGGGCAGTTTTTTTTTGATGGGTTCCGTTTAGAGGCGAGAATTCGATTCGAAATTGAATGGTAGAAACAAACGAAAGAAACGCGAAGTTGGTTAACAAGAAACTATGGATGCTACATGGGGAAAGTGGCTATTGACGGTGGTTCTAGGAGGGCATATGAGAAGTGAAATTACGAATATAAAGTAATCGCTTGCGTTGGTGAAATAGCTCTTGACAAGAATTGAAGAAGTGCCGAACTTTGCACCGTGCCGGTTTGGAAGGCGGGGGCGGGCGGGTCCCACAGGGACGTGGCTCTCTACCATTCTAGTTCAGCGGTATTCTTCAAAGGAACCAAATAACTTATTCGGTTTGAATCTCTTATCCTGTTCAATCAAACCCTAAGTGCCCCGCTCGAAACAAAGAATTTAAAAGGTTAACTTTATCCTGTCCCCGATGTTCTGTTTACTTCTACTTTAGCATCGCTTGTCTGAAAACCCAAACAATCCGATTCAAATATATCTTGAACACACCGGCTTGAACAATCCAATCACATTGAAACCCGTTGAATTATCCTCTCATTTGTTGTACCAGATTCGCCGTGGAAATGATGTTTCATCTACCTTGGATGATTTGAAAACCTTAACTATTCAGGATATAACAATCCTGCATTCCGATGCAAAAACGGCCTTCTGGATCAACTTGTATAATGCTTTTTTCCTTTATCTTCATCGACAAGGAATAGTACGATCTCTCATTTTCCAAGAAACCCGCATCCAAATTGCAGGTTGCCTCTTAAGTTTAGACGATATAGAACACCGAATCCTTCGCAAAGGAGCGCTTAAATGGAGTCTTGGCTATCTGAGAAATCCATTTTTAAACAAAA
>JBJOIB010000057.1:0-3810 GCA_046047375.1 Bacteroidota bacterium | reverse complement strand
GCCAGTTCATCTGCCCCCAAGATAGCTTTTCCACCATCTTGTTTCGGAACATGCAGGGTGATGAGATCTGATTGCGATAGCAATTCATCGAGGCTTACCATAGGCACTTGAACACGCACTTTACCATGTCCTTCGATATTCAGTTCAACGGGCTCATTGGAAGGAGATCGATCTGTAGCTATTACTTTCATTCCGCACCCAAGTGCGTAGGATGCGACCGTTCTACCTATTCGCCCGAATCCTATGATGCCAAGTGTTTTACCTCTCAGCTCTGAACCTTTGCCGTATTTCTTTTTTAGCGCGCCGAATTGAGCTAGACCATTCACGGGCATTTGGCGATTGCTGTCATAAACAAATCGCACCATGTCGAATAGTTGTGTCATGACGAGTTCAGCGACCGATCCGGAGGATGAGCCTGGTGTGTTAAACACGGTAATGCCTTTTTCACGGGCATACGCTACGTCGATATTATCCATTCCGACTCCGCCACGTCCGATAAATTTAAGGTTCGGACACTGATCGATCAGCGGTTGGCGAACAGTTGTAGCGCTTCGAACTAACAGCCCGATGTATCCTTCCTGGTTGATGGCATCAGCCAATTGATCTTGGGGTACGGTTTTGGTTTCGACGCTGAAACCGGCAGCAACCAAGGCGTCGATTCCATTTTGGCTTAGGCCGTCGTTGGCAAGAATTTTCATAGGGTTTTATTAAGCTTTAACGCGAGCGAGTTCGTTCATAACATCAGCAAGTACTTGAACACTTTCAAGAGGGAGAGCGTTGTACATGGAAGCGCGGTAACCTCCAACAGATCGGTGTCCTTTTATACCCGAAATGCCTGCTTCTTTCCACATAGCATCGAAGGTTTCAGCCAGGCTTTCATCGGTTAGCGTGAATGTAGCGTTCATATCGGAACGGCTTTCCACTTGTGCATGTCCTTTAAATAGTGGGTTGCTATCAATGGCGTGGTACATGACCGCTGCCTTTTCGGCATTTCTTTTTTCCATTCCTTCCAAGCCGCCGTTTTCTTTGATCCAACGAAGCGTAAGCATGCTCACATAAACAGCGAATACGGGTGGTGTATTTAGCATCGAATCCTTGTCAATTTGTTTTGCAAGGTCGAGGTAAGTCGGGATTTTTCGGCCTGTTTTACCTAACTGTTCTTTATCTACAACATAGAGTACTGTTCCGGCTGGTCCCATGTTTTTTTGAGCACCGGCGTAGATCATAGTAAAGTCTGTGGCAGTGATTTTCTTCGAGAAGATATCAGAGCTCATATCACATATAACGGGAATGTTGGAATCAGGGAAGTTTTTGAATTGCGTTCCGTAGATCGTGTTATTCGATGTGATATGGAGGTAAGCTGCGTTATCAGGCACTTGAATATTGGAAGGAATTCTATCGTAGTTTGTTTCAGCCGAGCTGGCGATAACATCTACTGTTCCTAGCAATTTAGCTTCTTTGATGGCACCGCTGGCCCATGTGCCTGTATCTACATAGGCAGCTCTGCCATCGAGAGGCATATAGTTGTATGCTGCAGTTAGGAATCCGAGGGTAGCTCCACCTTGTAGGAAGAGCACATCGTAATTCGCTGGCAGGCTGAGCAATTCACGAACCAATTGACGGGCTTCGTCCATAACGGCTTCAAATGGCTTGCTTCGGTGCGACATCTCGATGAGAGATAGACCAGAATTATTGAAGTTGAGCACCGCTTCTGAGGCTTGTTGTAGCACAGATTGCGGGAGGATGCAGGGGCCTGCTGAGAAATTATGGACCTTGTTCATAGGTAAGATGATGAATTGACCACAAAAGTCTGCAATTTTCGAGTGTAGACCGTAATCAAATCATCATTTTTTAGGAACATCCAAAGGTGAATATGCTGGATTTAAGGCTTAGGCCACTTCTGGTTGAATTGATTTCGGAATCGTTGCAAGTCGAGTGTTTCGACGAGGCGGTAGAAGTGTTGTCGGTCATAGCAGTGTTCTGCTGCAAAAGACAGGAAATTGAATCTATTTTCATCATCGTCAATGGTGCGCACCAGGGTATTTAATTGTGCGACAGTGAAGCATGATTCAGCCGTTTCTCTTTTCAAAACGAGCATTCTTTGGCTTTCGAAGGGGATTTTTTTTACTCTATTCAGGCAATCGTTGAGAGTTTGATCGGTGGGGGGTATGAGGCAATTTTTGAGGTCAGTGATGAACAAACTGAGGGGCAGGGGATTGCCTTGTTGGCCGCGAAGGCCGAAAAAGGCGCTATACGCATTCATACTATCTCTTTGAAAAGCGAGGTCATAATGCTGTCCTTCAATGATAAAAACTTCAGAACGATAAGTGGTGCGAATGCTATCTGCAATAACAAGATCCAAGATGTTTTTGCCCGAAGAAATCGAATCCAATGAGAATTCTGTTGGAATCTCGGCGTGGTATTCCCCGTTGACAAAAAGGGTGAATGACTCAGGGGTATAGAAATGAATAGAACTCGATGATTGTCCAAGGGCAGAAAAAGAACATACTAGCAAAAAAACGAAAAGTAGCCAGGTAGTATATTTAATTCCGATATGAATCAATTTTAGTCTTTCCATCTGCTTTTCAGCGATTTAAAAGGCAATCTGTCAGCCAATTCAGCAAGAATATTGTCTTTGCCTTGTCGAAAAATGAAAGGTGCATACCAAGCGACAGATGCAATAAAAATGCCAACCAAAACTACACTCACACCGAGTTGAATTAATTGACTTGTATCGGGAGGCAGCACAAAAAGGGCGATGGAGGAGGCAATCGCTACAACAAAGGCAATCAGTATTCCGGGAACAAATTTGCGCGTCATTTTAGACCAAGTCAATTTCGATAAGCGAATGGATAGTGACATGATCATATAGAACTGAATGGTAACGGCGATAACAATTGACCACGCCACGCCTTCCAATCCAAAATCCAGTCCATAATATGTTCCAAATCCCACCAATGCGAGGAAAACAGCCTTAATGGCGCTGGCAGTATAAACGCGATCCATGGCACGTACCAGGGAATCAGCAATTTTAATAATTGACCTAAAGGCAACAGAAACAAAAAGAATTCTTACCAGCGGAACGGCATCGGCGTATTTATCGCCCAGAAACAGCACCGTTATTTCTTCTGCGAGGAAAATCATGAGGACGCTGGCAGGGATAACAACAATTGCCAGGTGATATATTGCGCTTAGAAAAGCTCTTTGGATGCGCGGGATATCGTCTTGGATTTGAGACATTCCGGAGAACATAACGCTATCAGACAGTTTTCCAAGAACTGTAATTGGGAGTCCCATCAAATAAACGGATCGGTCATAGACACCCGTATTTTTCCAGCGAAGGGCATCGGCGTCAGCGATATTATTGGGAGCGAATTTACCGACTATAAGGGTATCGATTTTTGTAGCAGCGTAATTGAACATATTAAACAGGGTGCTACCTCCACCGTACCTGATCATGTCTTTTGTTGTTTCCCAATCCCAGTCGACACCCAGTTTAATGGGATGAAACAACCAATAAAGGATGGTCATTAGAAGGTTTTGACAAAGGAGTGCAAAAACGTAAGCGTATATATCGTATCCGGAAAATGCAAGGGTTAAGCCGACTCCCAGGTTACCAATAGTCATGGCTAATGTGGAGGAAATGAATAGTTTTTTAAATTCCATTTCCTTGATAATCATAGATCTAGGTACGATGGCCAAGGCGGAAATCAAGAAGCTAAGGGATATCCATCTCAAAACTTGAGTCAGAGGAGGGTGATCATAAAAATTGGCTACATATGGTGCTGCAATGTACATTGCAACCATGAA
>JBJOIB010000056.1:0-4706 GCA_046047375.1 Bacteroidota bacterium | reverse complement strand
TTTACTGCGAACATCCACTTGTTCCGATGGAAAAGGTGAACTATATGCTCAACATGGATATGGTTGGTCACTTGAAAGAAGACAAGACGTTAGCCGTTTATGGAACAGGCACCACACCGGTTTGGCCAGCGGCATTGGAAAATGCGAATGCGGATAGTTTGAAATACGTTTTTTCAGAATCAGGAGTTGGTCCATCTGATCACACCTCATTCTACTTGGAAGATCTCCCAGTTCTTCATTTTTTCACGGGCCAACACGAGCAATACCACAAGCCAACAGACGATATTGAATTCATCAATTTCAGAGGGATAACCATGGTTGTAGATCTATTGGAACGCCTTATTGTTGAAGTAGATGATGATGGGAAATTGCCATTTGTAAAAACCCAAGACCAGGACAACGAGAGCTCTCCTAATTTCAAGGTGACGCTTGGTGTTATACCTGATTACCTTTACGATGGGGAAGGCATGCGCATTGATGGCGTATCAGAAGAACGACCGGCACATTTAGCAGGTTTAATCAAAGGCGATATCGTACTTCAAATGGGGGAGCATAAGGTAACCGACATGATGACCTACATGGAAGGATTGAGTATTTTCTCACCCGGAGATTCTACTTCAGTAACCGTCAAGCGCGGGGAGGAAACATTAACATTCACCGTTCATTGGGATTGAAGAAAGGGCCTTGAATAAGGCCCTTTTTCTTTCAAATAAAAACAGAAGTATAAGCCGGATTCTGTTGCCCGAAGGCCCTTTGTCATTTATCTATTCAACCTACCCCCCGGCATCGGACGAGCAGTCCTCAAACGTCGGTGTATATGGTCTTTCAGCCCGCAAGGTTTACCTGAGCTATCGAAGTTACCTTCGATACTGGTGGGCTCTTACTCCACCTTTTCACCCTTACCTGTGATTAAAAATCCATCGGCGGTTTAAATTTCTGCAGCACTATCTGTCTGCTTGTTACAGCATCCTCCTTTTCGGGGAGTACGGCGCTCTGTGCTGTCCGGACTTTCCTCCCCGTTTGCACGGAGCGACAAAGCCTTCTGTTTCCGCAAAGGTATAAAACTTTCGAATGAAGTAGGATGTAATTAAAATCAGAGGCACCAATCGTCAACATGAGTATTAATATGCCAAACCGAAAAGTACCAGAGGTCTGATAATCAATGCAAGTGGTGGCATTTATTCACCACTCGTCGATTTATTTTATAATTAACTGTTTTTATAACAAATGAAATAACTTCTTTCCAAGATTATTGTTAACCTTGCAGTAGAATTCACGACAAAGTGAATTTTAGTGTAGGACAATTTAATTCAATATTCACATGTCAAAGCTAATAGCGCTTTCCAGAGAGGAAGCTAGCGACATGATCAACTACTATCAGGAGGAGCAGATCCTTTTGACAAGAAAGTTGGCGCATGTCAATGCAATGATCGAAAAACTTGGGGGAGCTTCTGCACCACCGACGTTTGAAACCGGAGGAAAAAAGACTCGTCCAATAATTGCGTCTGCTGTTGCATCAGTAGACATGGATGACGATGATGATGACGACACTTCATCTAAAAGAAAAAGAAAGAAGAAACGCGGTCCTAAATCTGTTTGGGGGGCATTTATTCTCAAGCGTTTACGTCAGGTTGACAGACCTGTTAGCTACTCAGACATGCTGAACTACGCCATGGTGTTTCATGCTATTCCTGAGGAAAAAAGAGAAAATGCACGCGCTTCCATTCTAAATAGCGCATTCCGTCTCCGTGCGGTGCATAAAAAGATCGATACGGTTGGTGAAGATGGTAAGAAGGAGAAGTACCTTGTTTTATCTCGCTGGACGGATGGTAACGGCAACTTGATCGACCCTTACGACAAAAAGTTTGCTGAAATCGTAAAATAAATTTTTGAGAAGCCGGGGTAATCACTCCGGCTTTTTTTTACTCTTTGCGGATAAGTAAAAACCGAAAAACCTTCCGAATGGGCTAGGGGAAGCACTCATCGATCACTCCTGCTCCAAAACCCAACAGGAACAAGCTTTTTACTCTTTGAGGATAAGTAAAAACCGAAATGAAAGCATAAAAAAAATGCGCCCGAAGGCGCATCTTTAATATCATCCCAAAAACGGATAGCGATAATCCACAGGCGGAACAAACGTCTCCTTAATCGTCCTCGGTGAAACCCATCGAAGCAAATTAAACATCGCTCCAGCCTTGTCGTTAGTTCCCGATCCCCGCGAACCCCCAAATGGCTGCTGTCCTACCACTGCACCTGTAGGCTTGTCGTTGATGTAAAAATTACCAGCGGCATTCACCAACATCTGCGTACCCAACTCAATCGCATAGCGGTCTTGCGAAAACAAGCCCCCTGTCAATCCGTATTCCCCAGTGCTATCCAACAATGTTAGCGCCTCTTTGTACTCGTTCTCCGGATAAACATAAATAGTCAACACCGGACCAAAAATTTCCTCACACATGGTCCTGAAATGCGGATTGGTTGTGTGTATAACCGTAGGCTCTACAAAATACCCCTTGCTATCATCACAATTTCCACCTGCTATAATCTCTGCATCAGGTCGTGTCTTGGCATCCTCAATGAACGACTTGATCTTGTCAAACGCTCGCCTGTCTATCACCGCATTCACGAAATTCGAGGTGTCTTCTGGTGATCCAATCTTAAATGATTTCACATCATTCAACAAATGCTCTTTCACCTCAGGCCACAGATTGCTTGGAATGTAAGCCCTCGATACAGCCGAACACTTTTGACCTTGGAATTCAAACGCTCCGCGCGAAAGGGCCGTGGCCACCTCTTTTGGATGTGCCGACTTATGGGCGATCACGAAGTCTTTTCCTCCCGTCTCTCCCACAATTCGTGGGTAACCCTTGTATCGCTCTAGGTTATTCGAAATCTCTTTCCACAAATGACGGAATACACCTGTCGAACCGGTAAAGTGCAAACCAGCGAAATCAGGATGCTTGAAAATCACTTCTCCTGCATCCGGCCCTTCAACTGTAACCATGTTGATCACCCCATCCGGTAATCCAGCCGCTTTGAAAAGATCCATAACGACCTTCGCACTGTATATCTGACTATCTGCTGGCTTCCAAATAACCACATTCCCCATCATCGCTGGTGCTGCCGGTAAGTTGGCAGCAATAGACGTGAAGTTAAACGGGGTGATGGCAAATACAAATCCTTCAAGCGGACGATATTCCAAACGGTTCCAAATGCCTGGAGCGCTCTCGGGCTGAACTGAATAAATCTCCTGCATAAAGTAAGCATTGAATCGAAAGAAATCAATCATCTCACACGCAGCGTCTATCTCCGCCTGAAATACGTTCTTCGACTGTGCCAGCATAGTGGCGGCGTTCATACGATCTCGGAAAGGCCCCGCCAACAGCTCTGCTGCCTTGAGGAAAATAGACGCGCGGTGTTCCCATGAAAGAGATACCCACGCTTTTCTTGCCTTCAAAGCAGCATCTACCGCTGCCTCAACGTGCTTTGACGTTCCTCTGTTGAAATGTCCTATGGTATGCTGGTGATCGTGCGGAGGAGCAATTTCATGCTTATCGCTCGTGTAAATATGCTCTCCACCGATATACATGGGTACATCAATCTTCTCATTGTACATCTTGCGGTATTCTGCAAGCAACGACTCTCTTTCTTTTGAGCCCGGCGCGTAAGATTTAACCGGCTCATTGATGGGATAGGGTATATTAAAAACTCCTTTTGGCATAACTTCTAGTTTGTGCAAAGGTATGAACTAAGCAATACAATGAAAGTGACATTTGTAACCTTACGAAGATTCAAGCGTAACAAGCAACTGATGAACTGGTAATTCATCACGCAGAAGTTTCTGCGAATAAATGGTAAATTACCGCCGAAATGCGGTAGCAATTAAATAACAATCGTCTCTACCCTATGAGCCGACTTATCATCATGCTCCTGCTTCTTTGCGGCAGTCTCGGGTTAATAGCCCAGTCTCCCGAAGAAACAAAAATGACCGAACAAGCCCATGCACTCTTTGAACATGGTGATTTTGCCTCGGCTTTTCCGCTATACAGCCAATTGTTGAGCTTACACCCTCAAGACGCTGACCTGAACTTTAGATTCGGAACTTGCGCACTGTATGCCGGACAGGAAAAGGAAAAGGTGGTGAAACACCTGACCCTCGCCATCAAAAAAGGTTGTTCAGACCCACGTGTCTACTTTTATCTAGGTAAAGCACACCATCTCAATTACGATTTTGCTTCGGCGCGTGTCAACTATAAAATCTACCAAACTAAGCTCTCCCCAAAAGAGAAAAATCCGCTCCCTGTCGACCGCAACCTAGCCATGTGTGAACAAGGAAGCTCCCTACTTAAAAACATTCGCGATATCGTTGTTCTGGAGAAAACTCAAGGAGCTACATCCGACTTCTTTCGCTACTATAATCTGGAAGAAATCGGGGGTAAAATTATTGTGACTCCTGAAGAACTGCTCACAAAGTTTGATGTAAAGAAAGAATTGGTGAGCTTGGTACACTTCCCCGGAAACTCTACCCGAATCTATTTTACGAGTTATGGAAAAGATGGAACTTCTGGAAAAGATATATATCGTGCCGACTTGCTCCCGGGTGGAACTTTTTCAACCCCTGAAAAACTAGCTGGAGCCATCAACACCCCGTTTGATGAAGACTATGCGTTTATGCACCCCGATGGTAAGACATTCTACTTTGCCTC
>JBJOIB010000055.1:0-8631 GCA_046047375.1 Bacteroidota bacterium | reverse complement strand
GGCAAGGTCGTTCTTGGGAAGGTCGCGCACGTGTCCGAAACTCGACTTCACAGTGAAATCCTTTCCTAAGTACCCCTCAATGGTCTTGGCTTTCGCCGGAGACTCAACAATGACTAGGTTTTTTGACATTTAAACCGTTGTTCAGTGCGGGTGAATTTGAAGAACTCACCCGAATTCATTCTATCTAACTTGTTGCAAATTAAGTACAATCCAGTTGACTCTTCAAAAGAATATATCATATATGTATCCGCATCGAATTGTTAACTACGGGTATAATACGTAGTATTATGACTCCCTTCTTCTTGCATCATTCCGTTTTTGGGATGATTCTTTCCTTGATACGTCCATTTTAGCATGTTTTGGGTCTGTCAAAGTGGCAGTCTCGGTGGATTGTCGTACCTTTGCACGCTAAATATTTTGCAAATCATGCTACACGAAGGCAACAAAGTAATCGATGAAAGTCGACAAGGAGAGGCGGTGATGACGACCGGCACAGCAGGGAATGGGCGAAAGCTTCTGTTGGAAAGCTATGGCTGTCAAATGAACTTCTCCGATTCTGAAATCGTAGCGTCTATTCTCTCAGAGGCGGGGTTTTCAACAACCCGCGATGCAGAAGAGGCCGATGTGGTGCTTTTGAATACATGCGCTATTCGCGATAACGCTGAACAACGTGTTCGTGGCCGATTGCAATATTTCCGCTCCCTAAAATCGCGCAAACCTGAATTGGTGGTGGGTGTTTTGGGATGCATGGCTGAGCGCCTGAGAGACCAATTACTCGAAGAAGAAAAACTCGTTGACCTGGTCGTGGGCCCTGATGCTTACCGCGATCTTCCGAACCTGATCAATGTTGTTGACGGTGGACAAAAAGCGGTCAATGTGCTCCTTTCGCGTGAAGAAACGTACGCCGAAATCAACCCGGTTCGTCTCAACTCCAACGGAATAACCGCTTTTATTTCAATTATGCGCGGTTGCGACAACATGTGCTCATTCTGCGTTGTGCCCTTTACACGTGGACGTGAACGCAGTCGGGATCCAGAGTCCATCGTGCGTGAAGCACAAGAACTCTTCAACCTCGGATACAGGGAGGTAACACTGCTCGGACAAAATGTGGACTCCTACAAATGGAACCTAACAAGCAAAGGTGAGGTGAAGGAAGAAGGAAAGCCAGTGGTGAACTTTGCAGGATTACTTGAAAAGGTAGCCCTTGTTTCGCCCGAACTACGCGTGCGCTTTTCTACCAGCCATCCGAAGGATATGACAGACGAAGTGTTACACACCATGGCGCGGTATGAGAACATCTGCAAATACATCCACCTTCCGGTGCAAAGTGGAAGCTCTGAGGTGCTCAAACGCATGAACCGCGGATACAGCCGTGAATGGTACCTTGAGCGAATAAAAGCCATTCGGACCATCATGCCAGATTGCGCTATTTCTACAGATATCATTGCCGGCTTCTGCGGAGAAACAGAAGAACAGCATGGTGAAACCCTAAGTTTGATGCGCGAAGTAGGCTACGACATGGCCTATATGTTCAAATACTCCGAACGTCCACGCACCCTCGCTGAACGTAAATACGAAGACGATATATCTGAGGAAGTTAAAGGCCGCCGCTTGCAAGAAATCATCGACGCTCAAATGGAAAGCAGCGCAGAACGAACCCGGGAGCATGTTGGCAAGGTGCACCGTGTGCTGATAGAAGGGGTGTCGAAAAGATCGGAGGATCAACTGTATGGTAGGAATTCGCAGAATACCGTTGTTGTATTCCCAAAAGGAGATTTGAAGCCAGGTACCTATGTGAATGTCTTCGCACATGAATGTACAGCTGTTACACTGATTGGGAAGGTAGCAGACAATTGAGCATGGAAATTCAAAGTGTAAAACAACGATTCGGGATCATCGGTAATTCACCGCTGCTCAATCGCGCCATCGACATTGCCGTGCAGGTAGCGCCAACCAATATTTCTGTCCTAATCAACGGAGAAAGTGGTGTGGGAAAAGAGGTGATGCCGAAAATCATTCACAACCTCAGCAGCCGGAAGCATGGGCCATACATCGCTGTGAACTGCGGGGCCATTCCTGAAGGCACCATCGATTCAGAACTCTTCGGTCACGAGAAGGGATCCTTTACGGGTGCACATGATGCGCGCAAAGGGTATTTTGAAGTGGCGAATGGGGGAACAATTTTCTTGGATGAAGTAGCTGAACTTCCCCTTCAAACGCAAGTGCGATTGCTGCGTGTTCTTGAAACAGGTGAGTTTATTCGCGTAGGATCATCGAAAGTGATAAAAACCGATGTGCGTGTAGTGGCTGCCACAAATGTGAAATTCAGTGAGGCCATTCGCTCCGGTAAATTCCGCGATGATCTGTATTACCGACTCAATCAAGTGCCTATCTATATGCCGCCGCTGCGTGAGCGCAAGGAAGATATCCACTTGCTGTTTCGGAAGTTTACAACTGATTTTTCTGAACAATACCGTATGCCAGCTCTCGGCTTGTCGCCGGATGCAGTGCAGCTGCTCGAGAAATACCGTTGGCCGGGAAATATCCGCCAATTAAAAAACATCACGGAGCAGATGTCGGTCATCGAGCAAAAGCGTGAAATTGATGCAGCCACATTGTTGCATTACCTCCCGGCAGATGATATGAACCAGCTTCCAATGGTTGTGGCTCCGGGTGAAGATCCACGCCAAAACTTCAGTGAACGCGAAATCCTCTATAAATTGCTGTTCGAAATGAAAAGCGATCTGACGGATCTAAAGAAGTTGGTGCTCCAAATCATTCAAAACAACGGTCATTTGGACAATTCAGAGTCGAATACCGAATTGCTGCGAAAAGTGTTTCATGAAGATGTAGATGTTCCAGAAACAGATTTGCCTGTTTTGCATCTTCCCGCACGGATGGAAAGACCGCAGCAGATCGAATATCACGAGGATCATGAGGAGGTGGAAGAGAGTTTTTCTTTGCAAGATACCGAGAAAGAACTCATTCGAAAAGCGTTGGTGAAGCATGCCAATAAACGAAAATACGCCGCCCGCGAACTAGGTATCTCAGAGCGCACGTTATACAGGAAAATCAAAGAGTACAATATAAAATGAGGCACCCGTCATTGAAAGCTGTTCTGTATTCTATAGCCTTGATTATCATCGTCGCCGTTGGCGGATGTGGAGTTTACACTCCTTATGGGGCGCAAACTTCGGGCGCAAACACCTTTTCAGTCGACTATTTTAAGCCTCAAACCCCGCAAGCCAGTCCTACCGTTGCACTGCGTTTTACGGAGGATCTCAAAGATGTAATTCAGCGCCAATCAACACTTCGCTTGGTTGATAGTGAAGGTGAACTTCAGTTTTCTGGCGCCATCACCGATTACCGTATTGCACCGGTGAGTGTGCAAGGCAATGAAACGGCATCGCGAAATAGACTTACTGTGACGGTTCAAGTTCGGTATACCAATACTCTTGAAAAAGAGCTCAGTTTCGATCGAGCGTTTTCTAAATTTGCTGACTACGATAGCTCTCAGGACTTGTTGGTGGTCGAAGATGATTTGATGTCGCAAATCAACGAGCAGTTGCTGCAGGAAATCTTCAACGCAAGTCTAGGTAACTGGTAAGTTCATGACCAAAGATCAATTCATACAAGCTGTTCGTTCGCCACAAAGCGCTGTGGTGCCTTTGCGGGCTGAATTGTTGAATGTGGTAAACGAACACCCATGGTTTGCTGCGGCGCACATGCTGTTGTGCAAGGCCGATCACACACAAAGCCATATTGATCTCGATAAGCACTTGCAACGAGCTGCTATCTATGCCAGCGACCGAACTGCGTTGTACACACTCCTCACACGGGAACGCTTGGCGGAACAAGTGCGAAGTTTTGAAGCGGAAATAAACAAGGCCGTTGAAGAAGACGAATTGTTAGTCCCGGATCTTCAAGAATCGGCTGATGTAAACGAGGTCGTTCTAGTGCAGGAAGATGAACCATCTGCCGTTCAAGCGATAGAGCTTTCTGAAGAAACCGCAGAGGTGGCCATAGAAGTTGTTGAAACGCAAGAAGAAAACGAGGAACCTCAACAAATAGAATTGGAGGTTGACGAACCTTTGCCTCCAGTTCGCAAGGCAGAAGAGTTCGACGATTTACAGCGTGAAATCATCTTGGAGGCTATTACAAGTAGCATCGAACGCGAGGTGGCGCAGGAACTTCCTGAATTGCCGGAAAAAGTTCAAGAGTCGGCTTCAAAAACGCTTGTTGGAAAATCACAGTACTCACGCTGGCTATTGGGGCACGCGGAAGACAGGAAGGAGCAACCAACAAGCGAGCCATTGGACGCGAAGAAAAAGCAGGCCTTGCTCATCGAAAAGTTTATCCTCACGGAACCGAAAATCACTCCCGGTAAAGCAGATGAATACCGATCTGAAGATTTAGCGAGGCTGAGCTTGGTGGAAGACGAGTCGTTCGTTACAGAAACCATGGCGCGTATTTATGCTGACCAAGGGCAGTTTGCACGTGCTATTAAAGCGTATAATATTCTAAGTTTGAAGTTTCCGGAAAAAAGCATTTACTTTGCAAACCAAATTAAAAAGCTCCAAGAGCGCAGAAAGTCAACGAAATAAGAAGAAAAGATGGGATACTTTATAATTGTTCTGATTCTAGTGGTGTGCTTCCTGCTTGCAGCAGTGATCCTTGTGCAGAATCCAAAAGGTGGTGGTCTTGCGACCGGCTTTCAGGGCGCTTCACAAATTGGTGGCGTACAAAAAACCGCAGACTTTCTTGAAAAGTCTACATGGTACCTTACTGTTGCCTTGATCGTTCTTTGCCTTGTGGCAGCTCGTTTCTATGGAAACGGTGACGATCCGAGCAACAACACGTTCCAAGAAGAGCAAATGACCACACCGGAAGCTCCTGCTGGTGACCAGCCGGCTGAGTAAACGTCAGAAAAAAACATTTGAAAATGTCAGTATGTCACGCATGCTGACATTTTTTTTGCCCGAAAGTGACATTTTTTCAACCTCAACCACCTTTTATCCGCTTGGCATAGAAAATGACAAGCGACGGGCAAACCATTTAAAACCATTAAAAACAATCGAATATGTCAGTAAATGTTAAACCATTAGCTGACCGCGTGCTGGTAGAACCGGCTCCGGCAGAAGAGAAAACCGCAAGTGGTATCATCATCCCGGACACAGCCAAAGAAAAGCCACAGCGTGGAAAAGTAATCGCAGTGGGCGCAGGCAAAAAAGATGAGCCGATGACTGTAGCTGTTGGTGATACTGTTCTTTACGGAAAGTATTCAGGAACTGAGATTAGCGTTGAAGGGAAAGACTACCTCATCATGCGCGAGTCAGACATTTTCGCAATCGTTTAATAACCTCTAAAATTCATACATCATGGCAAAGGAAATAACCTTCAATACCGACGCCCGCAACAAACTGAAAGCAGGGGTTGATGCATTGGCAAATGCAGTAAAAGTAACCCTTGGTCCGAAAGGCCGAAACGTGGTTATCGATAAAAAATTTGGCGCTCCGAGTGTCACCAAAGACGGGGTGTCTGTAGCCAAAGAAATTGAGCTCAAAGATCCTATTGAAAACATGGGAGCACAGATGCTGAAAGAAGTGGCATCAAAAACAGCTGATATCGCCGGAGATGGAACAACCACAGCTACGGTTCTTGCTCAAGCTATGGTGAACGCCGGTTTGAAGAACGTGGCTTCTGGTGCCAATCCAATGGATTTGAAGCGCGGAATGGACAAAGCGGTAGCAGCGGTTGTGGAAGAGTTGAAAAAGATCTCACGCGAAGTAGGAAGCGACAACTCTAAAATTCAGCAAGTGGCCACCATTTCGGCTAACAACGATGAAACCATAGGTACCCTGATTGCCGAGGCAATGCAAAAAGTAGGCAACGAAGGAGTTATCACTGTGGAAGAAGCGAAAGGAACTGAAACAGAGGTGAAAACCGTAGAAGGAATGCAGTTCGATCGCGGTTACCTGTCGCCGTACTTTGTTACCAATGCCGATAAAATGGAAGCTGAGCTCGATCATCCATTTATCTTGATCTACGACAAAAAGGTGAGCAGCATGAAAGACCTGTTGCCAGTGCTCGAAAAAACAGCACAAACCGGCAAGCCTTTGTTGATCATTGCTGAAGATGTAGACGGTGAAGCACTAGCTACCCTCGTTGTAAACAAAATCCGTGGTGCACTGAAAGTATGCGCTGTGAAAGCTCCTGGATTCGGTGACCGTCGCAAGGCCATGTTGCAAGACATTGCCATCTTAACTGGCGGAACAGTGATTTCGGAAGAAACCGGATTGAAACTGGAAAACGCAACGCTCAACGATTTGGGTCGCGCAGAGAAAATCACCATCGATAAAGACAATACCATCATCGTAAATGGAGCGGGTGAGGCAGCAGACATCTCTGCTCGTGTGTCTCAAATCAAAGCACAAATAGATGCTACCACTTCTGACTACGATCGTGAGAAATTGCAAGAACGTTTGGCAAAACTAGCCGGTGGAGTTGCAGTGTTGTACATCGGTGCAGCGACTGAGGTGGAAATGAAAGAGAAGAAAGACCGCGTAGACGATGCCTTGCATGCTACACGCGCTGCCGTTGAAGAAGGAATTGTTCCCGGTGGAGGTGTAGCGTACATTCGCGCAGCCGCTGTTCTCGAGAACCTCGAAGGCGATAACTACGATGAAACAACCGGAATCGCGATTGTTCGTCGAGCCATCGAAGAACCTCTTCGTCAAATCATCGCTAACGCAGGTGGTGAAGGCGCAGTAATCGTTCAAAAGGTAAAAGAAGGCAAGGGCGACTTCGGATACAACGCCCGTTATGAGCGCTTTGAAAACCTTTTCGACGCAGGTGTAATTGACCCAACCAAGGTTGGTCGTGTGGCTCTCGAAAATGCATCTTCTATTGCAGGTATGCTTTTGACCACTGAGTGTGTAATTTCCGATATTCCGGAAGAACACCCAGCACCAGCTATGGCTGGCGGTGGAATGCCTGGCATGATGTAAGACATCAATCTCTAAGAATAAAAAAAGCCCCGCACCTGTGGGGCTTTTTTTATTCTCATTCTCATTCTGTTTCTGTTTCTCATTCTGTTTCTCATTCTGTTTCTGATTCTCATTCTCATTCTCATTCTCATTCTCATTCTGATTCTGATTCTGTTTCTGATTCTGTTTCTGATTCTGTTTCTGATTCTCATTCTGTTTCTGATTCTCATTCTCATTCTGTCATAATCTCGCTACCTTGCTTCGAAATTCATACTTCATGCGTTTATTCAGACTATTCATACTTCTTGCCCTTGCAGCATTCACATCGTGCCACTCTTCGTACGACCAAAATGAGATGGCAGTGTCTGCCGGATATTCCGCTGATGTCTCGGTTGAAAGGGCAGTTGCTCCCGAAGAAGCTTCCGTTCCGCGTAAACTTATTCGAGAGGCGTGGATGGAGTTTGAAACTGAGAATACGGAAGATCGTCGCACAACGATCTTGGCTGCCGTTGAAAAGCACGGGGGATATGTGGCTTCGGAGCAAGCATATAACCAGGCCAATAGGCAAACATTGGTGGTTGTGGTGCGCGTACCCGAAAACCAATTTGATGTCTTTTTACAAGCTTCAACTTCTGGTGTTGAAGATTTTGATCGACGTGAAGTAACGGTGGATGACGTTACGGAAGAATTCCTCGATGTGGAGGCACGATTAACAACGAAGAAGGAGTTGGAACTCCGCTATCTCGATTTGTTGAAAGAAGCCACAACTGTTACCGAAATTCTGGAAATTGAGCGCGAACTCGGCACCCTCAGAGCTGATATTGAAGCCATTGAAGGAAGATTGAAATACCTGCAAAGCCAGGTCTCTCTCAGCACGGTAACGTTTTCATTCTATGCGCAATTACCTGATAGCAATGGTCTGGGTAAGAAATTCAGCAAGGGCTGGGGCGATGGATGGGATAATCTGTTGACCTTCTTGGTCGGACTGATTCAAATCTGGCCGTTCTTGCTCATCGCTATTTTCGCCTTTTGGCTTTTCCGAAGAGCTCGTGCAAAGAGAAGACAGTAAAGGGTATTTTGTTATTCGAAGAGACGCAAAAAACAGATTATGCACGTTCCGTTGCTCCATGATATTTTAGTTCTGCTTGGCTGCTCCGTAGTCATTGTTTTTTTGTTGCAACGTCTCAAACTGCCTTCTATCATTGGTTTTTTGGTTACAGGTGTGATCATAGGTCCGTATGGCCTGAGTCTTATTCAAGCAGTAGAGCAAGTTGAAATTCTCGCAGAGGTGGGTGTGATTTTGCTCCTCTTTGTGATTGGGATGGAGCTATCTATAAAGGAACTAACCAATATTCGTCGCACTGTATTCATTGGTGGCTTTCTACAGGTGTTCCTTACCATAGGCGCTGCGGCCTTGATGTACTATTTATTTGGCAAAACCATTAAAGAAGCGGTGTTCGTTGGCTTCCTCATTTCGCTATCGTCAACCGCTATCGTCCTCAAAACGTTGCAAGATCGAAAGGAAATTGCCTCGCCCCATGCGCGCAACGCTCTGGCTATATTGATTTTTCAAGACATCGTGGTAGTTCCTATGATGCTCGTAATTCCGCTTATGGCGGGTGAAACAGATGACCTTACCTCCAGT
>JBJOIB010000054.1:0-9349 GCA_046047375.1 Bacteroidota bacterium | reverse complement strand
GACTCAACGACGGCGATGAATACAACACTTTCCTCACCAATCCGCTTGATCCGGATTCAGATAACGATGGAATTCTAGATGGAGCAGAGGTGAACCTCACAGCAACCAATCCAAACAATCCTGATACCGATGGAGATGGGTGTGATGACTTGACTGATTGGGGCAATCAATGTCCGGGAAGTTGTGTCGCCGATATCAACGAGGATGGACAAGTTACCACAGCCGACCTGCTGATCATGCTCGGTAGCTTAGGAATAAACTGCAATCAAACAACTACGAACTAACTTACGTTTATCAAGTGTCCGATAAGGCGGGTTTCCATTCCGGAGCCCGCTTTATTTTTTACTTCCTTGAAGGTATTCTTCTACTTTGTGCCTGCGAAGGGCTTTTCGAAGTCGCTTGATTTCAGGATCTTTTTTGAGATCCTTTTGTTTGCGTGCGAAAGTGCAAACGGCCATCAGTCCGCTTTTTGAAATCTCCAAAGTTGAGGCTTTCCTGTTTTGCAAAGCACATTCCGCCGCCCCGTGTAACCAGGGGAACAACAATTCAGGATGTTGATCCAAGAAGGGTAATTGCTCTGTTTGAACTTCTACACGCACGTCGGGATGTCCGGATAACCACACCAAAACAAACGCATTCACTCCTTCTCGTTCTTCCGCGCACCGTGCGTTTGAGGCATCAAGCAGCCAGGCCAGGCATTCAGCCGCTTTTCGATCGTGATTGCGGTAATCGGTGGCTCGATCAAAAGCGGGATTGACCGGTAACACAGGACTTTCACACTGAGAAACCGCTTCTGTGCAGTATAGCGTGCCGAGGAGAAGAATCTTAACGTACTTGTTTCTCAGTAAAGACAATGCCGTGTTCTTTTAGTTCAGCTAATATAGGAAGATAAATTTCGGGCTGAACAGGGAGTTGGACACCAGTCATTGATATCTGTCCATTCAAAATCATCTTAGCGGCAATTCCAACAGGCAAGCCTACCGTTTCAGCCATTGCCGTGTACGTTTGATCTTCGCCTATAGCCACCATGTAGCTGTGTAGCTCTTTCAAGCTGCCGTATTGGTAATATTCAAACCGGTGCCACATCACAATCATATCTTTGTCGTGTTCTTCCAGTTTCCACTTACTTTCAAGCAATTGCTGAAGAATTCGCGCTGGCGTTGCGTCTTTTAGTCCGATTTTTTCTTTTTCAAAAATGCCCGTCCATATGAGCATTTCCATCACCTCATCATCCAGACTCAGGTAATTGCGCAGCTTATCTTCAACCTTGAGTTCTTCATCGTACATGAGAAAGGAGTTGATAAACTCTCTGTAAGTCATGTTCTCACTGTTCTCAACCACAAACGATTCGGAGGTAATTCCAAGATGAACAAAGACACTCCAAGCCCTGCAAAAATTCTTCTTCCTGAGCGTTCCGCGATAGATGGTTGGCACATCTTCAATACCATATACCTTTCTGTAGCTCAATGAGTCACGGTTGGCGTATCCTTCGAAAGTGCCGTGTTCTTCAATTTCGATTTCTTTGAAGCGGTCAAACACCTTGTGAGCAGGGATGTATTTTAACTGATGGTCTTGCATGAACATGGCCGTTCCACCTTGTCCGGCCATAATCACATTGCGTGGATTCCACGTGAATTTGTAGTGCCATGGATTGTTATCGCTCTCCGGTGCAATAAGTCCACCTGTAAAAGACTCAAAGCGGATAATCTTGCAATCATCCTCTTTCAGTCGATGGATAATTTCCATAGCACTCATATGGTCGATCCCCGGATCTACGCCCAATTCATTGAGCAAAAGCACTCCTTTCTTTTTTGCTTCCTCATCGAGAGCGGCCATTTCAGGCGACACATAACTAGGGGTTAGCATGTTCTTCCCTTGTTCTACCGCATATCTCGCCACGTCAATGTGCATAGTGGCCGGCAACATGGAGATGACCAAATCAGCCCCATCTATCAAGCTATTCCGGTGAGCAACATCATTGTTGTCGAATTGCACAGCCTCAGAACGTGGATGTCCGCCCAACTTGCGTTCAACCATCGCAGCATCAAGATCAGCCACGGTTACAAACCAGTTTTCTTCTTCTGCGATATTCAGTAGGTAACGGATCAACGATGAACTCGATCTTCCCGCACCAATCACTAGGATCTTTTTCAACTTCAAAAATTTGCCGGCAAAGGTATCTATTCCTTCTTTAAGCTCGCGCACTTTCAAGAAGTATTAACCCTATAGTCAAAAAATTACGAATTAGATGTAATTTGGCACACGGATTGGAAACGAGCCATCTAAATTAACCCAAACCACACAAATTATGCTCAAGACTTTACTCTCATTTGTAGCATTGACGATTGTTTCAATAGCACACGCTCAAACAGGTAATGTTGTGCTTTTCTCTGAAGCTGGTGAAAATTTCACTGCCTATTTGAACAGCGTTAAACAAAACGATGCCCCGGTCAATAACCTTAAAGTTGAAAACTTAAATCAGGAATTCTACCAATTGCGAATTGACTTTGAAGATCCTACCCTTCAAGATTTCACTTCAAATTTGGGTGTGGAATTCGGAATGGAATGGTCGCACGTGATCAAAATTGGCCGCAAAGGAACCTATGTTGTTCGTCCGTTCAGCTCTGCTCCTATCGGAACCGTTTCAACTCCTGCTGTGGTTCAAGAAGTAAAACCTGCAACAACTATTGTTCAACCAGCACCAACCCGTGTTGAAGTGGTAGAAGAAGAGGTTGTAGTTGTAGAAACTCCAGTGGCACCAGCAACAACTACTGTTACTACAACTACGGTTAAAACATCAGATCCGGAAAAAATTGATGTGAAAATGACTGTTCCGGGTGTAGATATGCGCGTTGAGATGACTGTGCCGAATGTAGAGATGGAGATGACAGAAACATACACCACCACTACTACAACTTCTACCACACGCGTTGAGCCACAGGAACCACAAAAGCTTACACGTCCGGCTCAACCGGTTGAAGAAGTTCGCGAACCGGCAATTCCAGGTTATTCAGGTCCGGTTGGATGCAACTGGCCAAACTCAGATAGCGACTTCAACCAGCTTAAGAACTCTATTAACGCGAAAACGTTTGAGGATTCGAAGCTGTCTACCGCAAAGCAAGCACTTAAAAACAAATGCTTGAAGGCTGAACAAGTGAAGGAGTTGATGTTGCTCTTTACCTTCGAAGAATCACGCCTTGACATTGCGAAGTTTGCCTATGACTATACATACGATCAGGGCAACTATTATTTGATCAACGACGCTTTCACTTTTGAGTTCAGCATAGACGAACTGAACGAGTATTTGGAGGGTCGATAACCCAACTACAATCTCTCTGTTATGAAACTCTTTACCTACATATTCTTTGCGATTGCCTTGTTGTCAGGGCTGTCTTGCGCTACTTCGAAGTCTTTTGCCAAAAAAGGACAGAAGTTGGAAGAAGCGGGCTTGTTGGAAGAAGCCGCGAACATGTACCTCACGTCTTTGCAGAAAAACAGAGGCAACATTGATGCTAAGATTGGCATGAAGTCAACAGGACAAGTGGTGTTGAACAAATACCTGCAAGAGTTCGCGCAGAAAAAAGAGTTTGGCAACAAGAAAGAGGCTATTCAATCGTATCAGCTCGCTGAAAAATACAGACAGCGCGTTTCAGCTCTTGGTGTTGAATTAACCATTGCCGATTTTTACAAGGCTGATTTCAATTCCATCAAGCAAACCTATATGGATGAGTTGTACGACAAAGGGCTTCAGTTGATGGATGAACAAAAATTCAGTGAAGCTGAGGCAGCCTTCAGAGAAATCAGTTCTCTGGATCCAAGTTATGCAGACGCCGGTTCATTGGCCGATGTTGCCTATATGGAGCCAATTTATAAAAAAGGTGTGGAGCACCTTGAAGCTGGTTTGTATCGCGCAGCGTACAATGATTTTCAGGCCATACACAAGCGTACCACGAGCTACAAAGACAGTAAAAACCTCGAAGCTCAAGCCTTGAAAGATGGTATGTACACCATTGCGATGCTTCCTTTTGAGAATTCAACGAAGTTCACTGGACTCGACAGCAAGGTTGCAGCCTATGCTTTGGAGGCGCTTACTTCAGTGAAAGATCCTTTCTTGAAGATTGTTGACAGAAACAATATGGCGCTGATCTTGGAAGAACAACAACTCGGATTGAGCGGTGTAATCAACGAACAAACGGCTGTTTCAGTTGGTGAGTTGTTGGGAGCACAAGCGTTTATTACGGGTACTGTTTTGAGTTACAGCAAAATTGACGGCCAACCAACTAAAACAGACCGTGAAGGCTTCAAGCAATACCAGGTAAAAAGACTGAACAAAGAAGATAATAAGTACTATTACGAGACCAAGTACGAGCGAACCACCTATCGCGAATACTATGATCATAATAAAGTTGTTATTAGCTTTCAGTACAAGTTGGTGTCGCTGAAAACGGGCGAGATTCTTCAATCGAAAATCGTCGAAAAGGAGAAAATCAGTGAAACCCAGTGGGTTGAGTATGATGATGATGTGCAGTACCTTTTCCCATCGGCCGGCAACGGCCCAAACACCAATCCGCGGGCGAAAAAGTCGCTGATGGAAATGATGGGAGCCAATCGCACACCGCGAAATCATGATGAATTGACCAACGATGCCTTTCAACAGATTACGGCTGAAATGAAAACAGAGATTGCTAAATTGATGAATGAACTTGTGAAGTGATAAATAGAATCTTACATATCGTCATTTTCCCAATCATCATTGCCATGCTTGCAGGTTGCGGTGGTCCAAAGGATCTTGCTTCTTCGGCGAAACCAAAACCGGGCTGGATCAATGACCGTCCTCTCGATGGGGCCTATTACATTGGTGTTGGATCTGCATCCAAAAAATCAGAGCCCCTCGAATATGCCAGCGTGGCCAAGAAAAACGCCTTGAACGATTTGGCTTCGGAGATTAGTGTTACGGTGAAAAGCGAATCCTTCTTAAACACAATGCAGGTTAACAACTATGTGCAAGAGGAATTCAACAGCACCATTGCTACCGTTGCCAATGAAAATCTGGAAGGATTTGAAATTGTCGACACATGGGAAGATGCCAACGACTATTGGATCTTGTATCGCCTTTCCAAGGCACATCACGCAGCAATTATTGCAGAGAAAAAGAACAAGGTCATGCAGTCAGCTCACGACTTTTTGATCAAGGGTGATGAAGCTCGGAGCAAAGGAAATATAGCTTCTGCTTATGACCTATACCTGCATGGTTTATTTGAGCTGAAGGAGTATTGGAACGATGTGAACCGCTGGGAAGATGGAACATATCTGGACAATACGCTATACAGCTCCATGCGATCTATGATCAGTGATGTACGTTTTACTGCAAACGCTGATCAAGTTGTTCTTAGTGCCGAGAATCGATACAAACAGGAATTGGTCGTTACAGCAACAATCGACGGGAAACCTGCTACCGGAGTGCCGGTGAGCGTGAGTTTTGACAACGGAAAATTTCGCAATGTTCAGTATTTCACCAGCGACCAAAATGGACAAATTCGGGTCTTGGTCGAAAATGCGAACCTTAAAAACGCCGCTAATAATGTGTCTATTCAGGTAGATGTTATGAAAATGCGGCCTACCGATCTCGATCGCATGCTAGTGGATGGGTTGACCGAGAAATTCTCTTCTACGGCGCAACTTATTCCTATTCGCGCTGTCCTTCCTGTAATCGCCTTTCAAGTGAAAGAACAAAATCTCGGTCAACCCCTTACATCGCAGCGTTTAGCTGATCCTCTGAGAAGAGCATTCTCAGAAAATGGATGCACCTTTACCGAGAAAATAAACGAAGCAGATTTTGTTATTTACATTGATGCCAACACGACTGAAGGAGGAACCTCCCAAGGTTTTTATGTTGCGTATTTGAATATCAACTGGAGTTTGAAAGACAAGAAGGGAACAGTGCTCTTGCAAAACAGCGAATCAAACGTAAAGGGTTTGCAAATGAATTTCTCGGCCGCCGGACTAGAAGCGTACAAAAAAGGGGCGCAAAAGATGGAAAATGAGGTCTCGAAAAAAATAATCGAGACAATTATGTAATATTTGGCACGGTTTTTCGAAACCGGAATTAAACAGTTTAAAGAACACAAAAACCACGAATATGAAAAAGTTCATCACACAAAACGGACTACTACTCCTAGCAGCAGGCGTAATCATGATTAGCGCTGAAGGTTGCAAACGCAAACAACCGATTGAAGAGAAAAAACCGGTTGGTGAAGTTTTAGTTAATGAATACTGCACCGGCGACAATTACATGTCGGACAACAAAACCTTCAGATCAGCCGCTACCGGAGAGAGCATGAGCCGCGAAACAGCTAAGAAGATTTCGCGTTCAAACGCAGAAGACGAATTGGCTCGTACCATCAGCGCAACGTTGAAAGCTGTTACCGATAACTACGTGAACTCTACCAAGTTCAACAACAAAGAAGAGGTAACTGAGACGTTCAACAACCTTGCAAGAACCGTAGTTGATCAAAAATTGCGTGGGGCAATCACTATTTGCGACAAGCTTACGCAAAAGCCAAATGGCAACTATGTTAGCTACATCGCAATCGAACTTTCAGGCGAAGAAGTTGCGGCAGCATACAACGAAAGTCTATCAAAAGACGAGCGCATCATGGCTGAATACAACTACGAAAAGTTCAAAGAAACCTTTGAAGCTGAAATGGAAAAACTCGGAAACTAATCTCCGACTCTATATTCGAACGAAGGGCTACCCACAACAGGTAGCCCTTTTTCATTGAACAATTCCCTTCTCTTGTTCTTTTACCGAGGCAGTCAGTTAAAGCACCATTCATTTACAGTTCCTCCTGAACGGTCGGGTGCTATACTTTTCTTTCCGTGGCTTGCAAATGTTGTTTTTTTGTATATTTGATTACCTATAATCCAGTATGCGCAGCCTAACCTTCTTATTGATTACCAATGTCTTATTGCTTCCGTCGCTCGCATTTTCACAAGTTTACGGAACCCCAATCATAACGTGGGATTTTGCCGATGGCATTCCCTCTGGATGGGAAAATGGAAGTGCAAGTGGAATTGGTATTTGGGAATACCGCGGACCCCAGACCACGCCTGACAATACCGTTTGTTCTCAAGGTTCGTGCGGAGCCACTTCTGTGCCTATTGCCTCTGAAACAACAGACAATGGCTTTGTGATTTTTGATTCCAACTACTGGGATGACCCCAACGGTCCATGTGGAAATTTAGGAAGCGGCTCTGATCCCGGCCCTCATCAAGCATGGCTCGTTACTGCGCCTGTGAACCTCACTGGTTACAATTTAGTTACCCTAACCTTTCAGCAACAGTTCAAGCATTATCAATGCACCACCACGGTATATGTGTCAAATAATGGAGGAACCACTTGGACACAGGTGCATCAAAACACAGGAAACAACACCTTTTCCCCTCCAAGTCAATGGGTTAGTATAAATGTTAGCTCACTGGCTGCCAACCAAAGTGATTTCAGGGTAAAATTTGAATTCAGTGGGAACTATTATTTCTGGTGTCTCGATGATATAACGCTCTTTGTTCCCAGCAACAACGATTTGCTCATGAACAGTGCCGCGTACACGCAATACAATGGTTCGCTGCCACCTTCTGGATTAGGAGATATGGAATACAACGACTATCCCGTTGCTATGATGCCATCGTTCAAATTCTCTTCCCGGATTACCAACGTTGGTGGCATGCTGCAAAACAATGTGTTGATGAACGTTAAAGTTTTCAATGGAGAGGGCACTGAATTATACAACGGGAATAATTCTCAGGCGGTTAACGTTAGCCCTGGCGCGGTCATCACCCCGTCCATATTCACCCCATACGTACCTCCTACCATTGTAGATGATTATTCGATTCGCTTTGCGGCCAACCAGACTCAGGCAGACGAAACACCGACGAACAATATTATCATCAAGGATTTTCGCATAACCCCATACACCTATGGCAGAGATGAAGGAGCGTTGGAAGACACCTTCATACCGGCAGGCATCTATGAAAATGAGGCATACGAGTTAGGAAATGTATTTGAGGGCACCGTGACAGGTGTTAAATGCCATTCAATCGCTGTTGCCTTTGCCGAACCCACTATCCCTGGAACGCAAGTGTACGGTATCATTTATAACATGAACCGATCGCAAATTTTAGGAACCACAGACATGTACACCATCAATCCGTGGGACATCAACCAGGAAGGTGAAGAACGGATGATTCATCTGGAACTAACCGAAGATATGACCATGTACAACGACAGCGGTTATGTGGTTATGGTGGGATACAACCACCTCGAAGGTGAAGGCATGTTTTTGGGAAGAAGCGGTGCTAGCCCAGTGCAATCCTCGTTGATTGCCTATCCGAATTTGAATGGTCTCTTTTACATGTTAAGAACACCTATGGTGCGGATGGATGTATTCGCTGCCGCTGCTGTTCCGGGCTGCACAGATGCCAATGCCATGAATTTTGAACCCGAGGCGGATACAGACGATGGCTCATGCCGTTACCCTGGTTGCATTGATCCATTGGCTACCAACTACGATCCAACAGCGAATTTCGGCACGGACACATGTTTAATTGAAGGCTGTACGGATCCAGAAGCAGCAAATTTCAGTGAAACAGCCACTGTTGACGATGGTTCATGTCAATACCCCGGCTGCACAGATGAAAACGCTACCAACTTCAACCCGGATGCGAATGTGAATGATGGTAGTTGCACATACAACGACGCGTTTATCTCGTCTCAGACCCTCTCAGGATGCACTCCCCTTGCACTTGTAATCGATAACCAAACGGTTTACAGCGACAACTCCACCTGCCTGCTAGAAGTGTTTGATGAAAATGGGGGGCTTATCGCAACGTTCGACACCTGTGCAGATGATTGGTCAATGGAGCTCACTGAAATTGGCACCTACTCTGCCGAGTTTACTTACACCTCCAATGAATTCGAGTCCTCTTATACACTCACCGGCATTCAAGTCTTTGCTTTGCCCGCTGTTCCAACTTTTTCGTTCAATGAGCCAATCTTAGCTTGCGATGGATGCGACGGCTTGTTCGTTTCGTGGTATTTGGATGGCGAGCTTTTGGAAGAAACCTCTTCTTCTTGGGAACCTACATTGAATGGAAATTATTCGGTAGAAGTGACTACCGAGCAAGGTTGCAGCGCGGTGAGTGAGAGTACTTATGTGCAAGTGGTCTCTGTTGAGGAAACAAGCGTTGTTACACATGTTTGGCCCAACCCTGTTCAAACCACACTTTACCTATCATCTGGAACTGTTCCAATTACCGCATTGGCTATGTATAACGCCCAAGGCCAGTTGGT
>JBJOIB010000053.1:0-3886 GCA_046047375.1 Bacteroidota bacterium | reverse complement strand
GTCTGATTCTCCGGTACGTAAGGGTAAATATTGAAAACTCCAGATTTCGCCGCTAGATAAACATAACACTCATCATCTCCCATGTTCTGCAATCCTGCTATGGTTTCCTGTGTGTTATCGTATGTGATACTTATGAAGTCATCTTCTTCCCTAGCTTCTGGAAATACACAGATGCGTCGATCACATAGTTTAGGGATTACTTCCAATTTTAAATCCTCTGTCTTAGCCTCTCCCTCATACTCTCCACTGTAAGCATTTCCATTTTGCAATTTAGCGAGACATGATATTCCAGTTGTGAAAATATCACCTGGATTGGCATAAAACTCAGCTGGAATAAACGTAATACTGTACAGTAATTCGCTCACCTTGGTGAGTTTCATTGACTCGTTCGAATTATCCCAGTTTCCATTTCCTCCTGATGGATCCGAAGGTTGCCATGTCCAAAGGTATACGTCATCATCTGGATGATCAAGCAAAATGGCCTTTAGCGCGTTGTTTTGAACTCCATCAACTGACTGATTGATGTCGATATACAGTGTCACTTCCTCTTGAACATCCGTTGGGGATGGAAGTAGATAAATAACCTGCGCTTGGCCTTGTAAGGCAAAAGCTATAGCGAAAATTGATAAAATTTTTTTCATGGCAATTATTCAGCGAGGCGTGTAAATTCAAATGTGTAAATAACCGTCGGTTGTGCTGAGGATGTGCCTAGATTACAGCCACGTGGTAGTTCGATGCTCATGGTTTGATCGAATTCGCGCACAATGCTCCCAAGGTTAAATTGTAAAGTGTCAGTGTCAGAGTAGAGCATCAAATAGGAGGGGTACTCTTCGTCATCAAATGCCCAAACACCACCTTCTCCAAAATAGTTCTTTCCGAAACTAATTGATGTTTCATAGCTTCGATCCGAACCGTTAAAGGTTAATTGAAGCGGAGTAACTCCATCCTTAATGTAGAACTTGCTCAAATCACGTTTTTCCTGGATGGGATTATTGACATCGGTTTGACTAAATGAAATCAACTCCCAAGTTCCGGTCATTCCTTTTACCTTGTCGAACGGTTCTCCAAGTTCTCCTTCGATTTTTTTCTTGCAGCCCACTGCAGACAGAAGGATGAAGGCTACTAATACGATTGATGTTGTTTTCATGCTTGTTCTTAATTACAACCACCTTCTTCATTCAGCACAAATCCGGCGGCTGAAGTTTCACCGTTGGGGAATTGCAGGGCCATTCCCGGACAATTCCATGGAGCGTTGCGTACCAACATATTTTCTCCTTGAGTTCCTCTTCTTTTGATTTGATCAACCCAAGTCCCTTCACAAAGAGTTTCTTTCCACATTTCTAAGCGAGCGGCGTCAATGACCTCCGTAGCAGTAGCGGTTAATGGTAAGTTGAATAAACCCTCTCCAAATGCGCGATCTCGTATGGCGTTGATATCTGAAATTGCCGTTTCTAGATTCTGATTGAGCTCACCATAGGACTCAGCCCGCAACAACATCAATCCAGTTAGATGTAGGACAGGAATGTTATAATATTCCTTTCCATTGAAGCGAGAAACCTTATGGTTGGCACCATCGCTGCTGAACCAATCATTCCGCTGATCAGAAGGGGTTTGTTGCAATAAATTTACCACGTCTGAACTAAATGTTAGGGTCGGATTCGCATTGTTGTCTGACCTATAATTGTCTCTAAATCCTTCATTTCTGATGTCTAGAATGTTGCTGACGATTCCAAACACGGTCTCTGAGTTTACTACATCTTGTTCAAATCGATCCAAATCGGCATCAAGAGTGAAAGCATTTGAATTGATGACTTCTTCTGCATACGATGCCGCACTGCTATAATCGGCCATTAGAAAATGCACGTGAGCAAGCAATGCAGATGCAGCATGGCGTGTGGCATAAACATCGTTTTCAACAGGGAGGTTAGCGCGCGCAAATTCCAGATCAGATAATATGAAATCATACACTTCTTTCACGGTTGATCGTGGCAGTGGCTCTTGACTTGCAGTTTCCCGGATGGGTACACCAAGGTGACTGTTATCTGCTGAGTAGTTGTATGGTTGTGCCCATAATTTGACTACTTGAAAATGACAAAGGGCTCGTATAAACCGAACCTCCGCTTCCATTCGAGTGCGTTCATTGCTGCTCAAATCTTCAATCAAATCAAAATTATCAAGAAGCACATTTCCCCGATAAATTGCTCGGTAAAAGTCGGTGTATATGCCGTTCGTAAATGTGGTAAAGAAGTTGGTTTCACGATTCCATACAGCCACATAATCATTGTTGTTCTCCGGAATCGCCAAGTTAGCCGACATAAGTTCCGCCGCGATTTGAACACGTCCGTCATACAAGTTGCCCAAAACGTCATAATTGGAGTTCAATAGCCGTTGGGCGTCATCTGCTGTTTGAAGTGCGTCCTCAGCAATAATTACATCACCAGGCTCAAATTCTAGCAATTTATCACAGCTAGATGCCAAGATACTGATACAAACTGCTGATATATATAAACTCGTTTTCATGTGTATCATTCTAGAAAGTTAAGTTGATGCTCAAGTTGTAAGCTCTTTCCTGAGGTGGAGTCAAATAGGTAACATTTGGCGACAAGTTTCGGTCTTGCGCATTTTCGAAGTCACGTACTACCTCAGGATCAAGTCCTGGGAAATTCGTGATAGTAAATACATTCGTTACGTTGAATACCACACGGAAACTGCTGAATTTGAAGTTCTTAATATGAACATTAGGGATGTTGTAGCCCAGAGATAGATTTCTGAGGCGGATATAGCTAGCATCGAATACGAATAGGCTGGTATTCCACCAAGGAAACCCCGCTGGGAGTCCATATTTGGTTTCATCAAGTGTGAGAATTGGGAACGTTGACTCATCTCCTGGTTGTCTCCAGCGGTCAAGAACTTCTTCTCTCATATTCCAATCTGTCACCACCCCCAATTGACGTTTGGATGATGAGTCAAATATTTTCGCTCCAATACTGTAGGTCATCAAAGCAGAAAGGTCCCAATTCTTGTAGCTAAAGCTGTTGGTGATACCCCCGATAGCTTCAGGAAGACCATCTCCAACATATTTGCGAATAGCATTGTCGTAGTCGTAGGTTTCGTTGCCATCGAGATCCAGGTAAACAGGTAAACCATTTTCGGGATCAACATGTGAAAATTCAACCAGATAAAACGACCCCACTGGTTTTCCGACTATTACACGGGAGTCGTTGGTGCCTCCGGAAACGGCGTCAGGGGTGTAGTTGCCTATATCCACCAACTCATTGTAATTGCGGGCAATATTAAAGTCGGTTGTCCAGTTGAATTGGCCCACGATATTGCGTGATTTCACAGACAATTCTACACCGCGATTCAAGATCTCTGCAACGTTGTCCCAATAGTTTGTAAATCCTGTGCTAGGCGGAACGTTAACATTGAGTAGTACATCCTTACTCAATTTGTGGTAATACGATAATTCAAAACTGATGCGATCCTGAAGCAATCCCATCTCCAAAGCTAGGTCGAATGTGCGCGATGTTTCCCACCTCAGATCAGGATTGGATAGTTGCAATGGGAAAATAATGGGTTGTTGATTGTACAATATTCCATTGTTATCCTGTGAAAAAGTACCAAACCTCGCATAGTCTGGGATTGCAGCATTACCTGTAACTCCATAACTCGCACGAAGCTTCATGAAATTGATGCGCTCAAATCCTTTCATAAAGTCTTCTTCAGAGATAATCCATCCTGCAGACACTGATGGAAAGAATCCATATCGGTTGTTTCGTCCAAATCTGGAAGAACCGTCAATTCGAGCTGTTCCTTGAAACATATAACGATCCTTAAACGTGTAGTTAACACGACCAAAATAAGATAAGAAAGACCATTGCGAAGG
>JBJOIB010000052.1:0-2506 GCA_046047375.1 Bacteroidota bacterium | reverse complement strand
ATTTCAACAGATTTTGAAGGCATGGTGCGTGAAGGAGAGGCGTTGGCAGCCTTACACCCAAATATCGTGGTGAAAGTTCCGATGATCAAAGACGGAGTGAAGGCGCTGCGCTATTTCAGTGATAAAGGCATTCGTACCAACTGCACCCTGGTGTTTTCTGCGGGTCAGGCTCTTTTAGCTGCAAAAGCAGGTGCTACGTATGTTTCACCTTTCATTGGCCGCTTGGATGACATTAGCACCGACGGTTTGGATTTGATCGAAAAAATTCGTATTATATACGATAACTACGGTTTTGAAACGCAAATTCTTGCGGCGAGTGTTAGACATACCATGCATATTCTTGCCTGTGCAGAAATAGGTGCAGACGTTATGACCGGGCCTCTAAGCGCTATTTTAGGATTGCTGAAGCACCCACTTACCGATAGTGGCCTGCAAACTTTCCTAGAAGATTACCGGAAGTCGCAAGCGCAATAAGCTTTTGAAACATCCGCACCTTATTTAGCGTACATTGCGGTATGCTCGTGCACATTCACCCCGACAATCCTGATCCGCGACGGATCAAACAGGTCATTGACTGTTTGAAATCCGGAGGCGTGATTATTTACCCTACAGACAGTGTGTACAGCATTGGTTGTGATTTCACCCATACCAAAGCGGTTGAACGCGTGGCGCGCATTCGCGGCATCAAACTAGAGAAAGCTAATTTTTCGTTTGTTTGCCGGGATTTGAGCCACCTTTCTGAATACACCAAACCGGTTGAGAACCATATCTACAAACTGATGAAACGCGCCCTTCCTGGGCCTTATACCTTCATTCTCAACGCCAACAGCGCGGTTCCGAAAATCTTCAAATCCAACAAAAAAACCATCGGTATCCGTGTTCCTGATCATCCAGTTGCACTAGCCCTCGTTGAAGCACTCGGACACCCTCTAATCTCTACCTCGGTGCATGACGACGACGAAATCATCGAGTACACCACCGATCCGGAACTCATCCATGAAAAATACGAAGACCAGGTAGATATGGTCATTCACGGAGGCATAGGTAACCTTCACGCCTCTACTGTGCTTGATTGCACCACAGGCGATGTGGAAGTGGTGCGCGAGGGCCTGGGACCGATTGAGGGATTACTTTAATTTTCCCAACTGCATAAACACCTGAGGAAGCATGTCGATAATGTCATGCGCCATAAGGCTCACCTCCCCTCGTTGGTTCGCTGCCAAATCTCCTGCTCTGCCGTGAATCCAAACTCCCGCCAAGGCTGCTAACACCGGTGAATGTCCTTGCGCAAGCAACGACCCGATGATTCCAGTGAGAACATCACCACTTCCGGCTGTTGCCATGCCCGGGTTGCCTGTGCTGTTAAACCACACCTCTCCGGTAGGCATTGCCACACGTGTAAAAGCGCCTTTTAAGACAATAATAAGATTGTGCTCTGTTGCCTTTTCCGTTGCGGTTTGTATGCGTGTAAGTTCACTGAGATGTTTGCCGAAGAGGCGGTCGAACTCTCCCGGATGAGGCGTCAATATGGAGTTTTCAGGAATGGCTTTCAATGCACTTGGATGATTCGCGAGTATATTGAGGGCATCGGCATCCAATACTACTGGCTCAACCGCCACCTCTAGCCATTCAAGCAGCGCTTGGGCGGTAGTAGCTGATTTCCCCAATCCAGGCCCTACAGCAACGGCATCAAACCCCCGGCTATTTGGGAAATTGATAGGCTCTAATATCCCCCGAGCATCAACCATAACCTCTGGCAGCGCAGCATGAATAACAGGTGCTCCATGTTCTGTTGTATAAACCGTTAGCAATGCTACTCCTGAACGCATAGCGGCGCGGGCAGAGAGTATAGCGGCTCCATACATTCCTTCACTACCGGCTACTAAAGCCAGATGACCGTGACGTCCTTTGTGCGAAAACTTAGAACGGGGTGCTGCTACTTCAACAATATCCTCCGCTTGCAACAGCAACCAGTCGGATGGTTCACGATCACGAAACCCAGCATCCAACCCAATGTCTACCACTTCCACTTGTCCGATGAATCCCTCGTTCTCAGCCAACAGAAAAGACCGTTTCAACGTTTGGATGGTCGCTGTAACGGATGCCTTCACGGCGCTTCCATGCGGATAGCCATGACATGGTAAGCCAGAAGGAACATCTATTGCAAAGACAGGCACCTTACGGTTGTTTAACCACTCGATGAGTTCGGAGGCTGCATGGTCAGGAATGCCTTTCAATCCGCTTCCCAATACGCCATCGATGATCACGTCAAATCTCTCATCAGGAAAAGTTTCGGTGTATGAAATACGAGCATGTTTGGAGGCGAGGCTTTGGTAGTAAGTCGCATCCGCGCTGCACGCGCGATAAGGAGCAAACACAGAACAGCGGTATCCTTGTTCGGCCAAAAGCAACGCCATCGCAAAAGCGTCTCCCCCGTTGTTTCCTTTTCCCGCTACCAAGAGCACATCATGCTCAGCGTTGAAAAGCCGCATAAAACATTGAACGA
>JBJOIB010000051.1:0-3363 GCA_046047375.1 Bacteroidota bacterium | reverse complement strand
CGATGACGTTATCGTGGGGAACTTCGGTGGAGCTTTGAATCTTCCGGCAAGCGCCATCTCGGCCACCATGTCGTTGGATATCTATGATTCGAACGCACCTTCAACCGTAGTTGTCTCTTTGCAAGACGCGTCGGGAGCTGAATTGGCCCTTTATACCTTGAATACATCTACTTCGAACCAGTGGGAAACCTTGCTTATGGATCTCAATCCACTCCTTGGCTTTCCGAACGTTACAGACTTTGTGATTTTGATTGAACCAGGGCAGCTTGTGGCTGAGACCTTCTATCTGGACAATTTCCAGTACGAGACAACTGTTGGTTTGGAGGAGCAGGCTTTGCAAGCGTTTACATGCTATCCAAATCCTGGCGAGAATGTTCGTCTGTCATGGGCATCTAGCGCTGTTGCACCTGAATTTGTTCGCATTTTTGATGCAAGCGGCAGGTTGGTTCAGGAGTTGTCGACGAAAGGACTTCAGCAGATTGAGGTTGTGGGACTAGAATCAGGTGTTTACTTCGCTCACGCAGAGGGCTTTGGTACCTATCGTTTCGTAATCAGCTCGAACGCACGCTAAGGATGAGTGCTCTAGATTACGGCATTGTAATAGCCTATTTCGTGATCGTTTTCGTGGTGGCTTTTTGGGTCACCCGATCCGAGCGAAAGGAGAAGTCTACTTCCGGGTATTTCTTGGGAAGTCGCAATACAGGATGGTTCGTTATTGGAGCATCACTATTTGCATCGAACATCGGAAGCGAGCATCTGATCGGCTTGGCCGGATCAGGTGCCCGTGGAGATTTTGTCAACGGGCAGTTTGAAATGCTCGCCGCGTTGATTCTACTGCTGCTGGGCTGGTTTTTTGTACCCTTCTATCTGCGAAGTGGTGTTTATACCATGCCTGAGTTTTTGGAGAAACGATACAACAAGGGAGCTAGAAACTACCTGAGCATACTATCCATTCTCGCTTATGTGCTCACCAAGATTTCTGTTACCGTGTTTGCAGGTGCTTTGGTTTTCGAGCAATTGCTTGGTATAGAGTTTTGGACTGGGGCAGTATTCGTAGTAGTCGCAACAGGAGTTTACACGGTTTTCGGCGGATTGAAGGCAGTAGTGTATACGGATATGGTTCAAATGTTCGTACTCATTGGTGGATCAATAGCAGTGACCTACTTTGGCCTCCACGTGCTAGGTGGTTGGGATGGCATGCGTGATACACTTGTAAGTGCAACGGGAGATCAGGGAAGCAACTACCTGAGCTTGTGGCGCTCTGCTGAAGACACCAACTACCCGTGGACCGGTATTTTGTTTGGAGCTCCGATTCTGGGTGTTTGGTATTGGTGTACGGATCAGTTCATCGTGCAACGTGTTCTCGCTGCAAAAGATCAATTGAACGCACGTCGCGGAACCATTTTCGCCGGCTTCCTGAAGTTGTTGCCTGTATTTCTGTTTGTTTTGCCTGGCGTTGTAGCCATGGCCTTGCATGTACAAGACGGAACATTGCTGCTATCCAAAGATGGAAGTATGAATTACGACGCGGCTTTGCCTGCACTTGTGAAGAATTACTTGCCAAGCGGATTAAAGGGGTTGGTGGCTGCAGGATTACTAGCCGCGCTAATGAGCTCTTTGAGCAGTGTATTCAACTCGTGTTCAACACTCTTTACCTTCGATTTTTTCAAGGTGTGGCGTCCCCATGCGGAAGAGCGCAAATTGGTTTTTGTTGGTCAGATGTCTACCGCTGTCCTGGTAGTTGTGGGGCTTTTATGGATTCCTTTCATGGAGAACCTCATGCAAGACGGTGGGTTGTTTAAGTATTTGCAGAGCATTCAAGCGTACATCTCCCCACCAATTGCAGCCGTATTTCTATTCGGAATTCTGACTAGAAGGGTCAACGGACAGGGGGCGAATGCAGCGTTATGGACAGGCTTTGTGCTTGGAATAGGTCGTTTGGTGCTGGAATTTTTGAGTGCTCCAGACAAAGAAGGTCTTCGGATTCTGCACATTCAACCGGGTACCTTGTTGGATCTGTTCGTTTCGATGAACTTCCTGCATTTCGCTCTGGTGCTTTTCATGATTTCGTCGTTGGTTCTCTTCATTCGAAGCCTACTTTCGCCTTCTCAAGAGGAGCATACCATCGCTGATTTAACCTACGATAAAACCCGATCATCAACTGAAATAGTGCCGGGCATCCGCATGGATGTGGCACTCAGCCTTCTTCTCATCGTAGCAGTGGTTGTTTTGTGGTTGATCTTTAGCCCCCTCGGAATCGCATGAAACATTTGATAATCATAGGTCTGTTGATGGGGGCGTTTGGAGTGTCATTCGCCCAGAATGATACGTTGTCATGGCAGAATCAGACGCAAACCCGCTATTCGACTGCGTTGGGTGGTAGTAGTTTCTCGCTGGGGGGATATTACCGCTTTTACGGAATCAATCGCACCCTGGAGCAACCGTTTCGGGTTCTCCCCGATAATCAATTTGCCAATACGCCTCCCTTCATTCTTGGGGTAGGAGATGTATACATTGATCCACCAATCATGTTGATGACAGCCAGCATTCGCGCTGGAGGTGGCGCTGCTATCAATATGGATTATGCGCTGTTTAACAACATCGGCGGCACGCCAGGCCAAGTCCCCTATAACCTCAATTTGGGTATTTCATTGTACGGAACAGTACCTACTGATTTTGCCCGGTTTGGATTTCAATTGGGAGGTATTCACTGGACTGATGTTTCAGGCATGGTATTCTCAAGCTTTGTAGGCTATAACCGCTTTTCCATTTTTGAACGATGGGCGTGGGAAGGTCTTGGACAAGGCGAAAAGCGCGCGGAGAATTATTTGGAGAAAGGAGACATTGCCCGTGAAAGCAGGTGGGCGCGCCAAGCATTCAAAGGCGCATTGGTGGATGTGGATGAGCTACCCTACAATTTGAGCGCTCGTGTGCTATTCGGTAAAACACCAGCTACGGCGGCCCTGGGGATTGTGAACTCCAACTACACCACCGGTGGACGATTGCGGTATTCGTTTTCTGGAGGCGATGTGAGTTTCAATACCATGAATTACGTTGTATATACGGATTCAATTGGGTTGGAGCGGGGAGGAATTAACCTTCACACCTTATCAGCAGGGAAAAAAACCGACAAATGGGAAATAGCTTTTGAAGGTGGAATAGGACAGCTTGTATCAGCCACACAACACGAAGGATTTGGAGAAGCTTTGCGGTTGAAACTGCGTTCTGAAGACCTGATTCCTTTCATGCCATTGGAGGTTGAGGTATTCCGCATTTCACCACAATTCGTCAATTTCTACGGTAACTTCATCAGCTTCAATACACAAATTGTAGGCACCGGACAGGCTCAGGTCATCAACGGAG
>JBJOIB010000050.1:0-2823 GCA_046047375.1 Bacteroidota bacterium | reverse complement strand
GCAAGAGCAGTAGCGAAAATAGATACAGTTTTCATTTTGAACAGAATTACAGGTTATCGAGTCATTCGAAATCTGCTGCAGAGTTGTGACTTTTTTTGACATGTATAACAATTTTAAGACTTTTTTGTTATTAACCGCTATTTGTTGATTTTCAACCGTTTAAGAGCCGAAATACGCGTTGTTTGAATACACACTCTAGCCCGGCAGCTTCCAAAGCCCCCTGAAAGCACAGCCGCCCTGCCTTACTCCATCATCTCAATGCAACATTTCACCCACATGCTCCACATTTATGAGGCTACTTTAACGGATGCTTCGCATCTTTGCATCTATGGAGTATAGAAGACTAGGAAAAAGTGGACTTCAAATGAGTGCGCTCTCCTTCGGGAGCTGGATCACCTTTGGAAACCAAATTGACGATGGCATTTCCGAACGGTTGATGGACATTGCCTACGATCATGGGGTGAATTTCTTCGATAACGCAGAGGTATATGCTGCCGGACGATCAGAGGAAGTGATGGGTGCCATCTTGCACAAAAAACAGTGGTCGCGCGATTCGTATATCCTATCCAGCAAGGTATTTTTTGGTGCCGGCGGAAAACTACCCACCCAACGCGGCCTACACCGCAAGCATGTGGTGGAAGCTTGTCATCAGGCGCTTCAACGACTAAAAACAGATTACCTCGACCTTTATTTCTGCCATCGTCCAGACAAGCAGACTCCCATGGAAGAAACCGTGTGGACTATGCACAACCTCATACAGCAAGGAAAAATCCTATACTGGGGCACGTCTGAATGGAGCGCTATGGAAATCATGGAGGCACATGCTGTGGCTGCCCGGTACAACCTGATTGGCCCTACCATGGAGCAACCCCAATACAACATGTTTGTGCGCGACAAGGTTGAAGTTGAGTTTTCACAGATCTACGAAACTGTTGGTCTAGGAACCACGATATGGAGCCCCTTGTGCAGCGGTTTGCTCACTGGTAAATACAACAATGCTACGGATGCAGGTGTGCGCTTAAAGCGCGATGAACTTTCGTGGTTAGCAGAACGCTTGCTGGTCGATGATAACTTTTCGAAGGTAGCTGCCTTGAAAGCACTTAGCCAGCAACTCGATCTTTCTCTTCCTGTGATGGCCATCGCATGGGTCTTGAAAAATCCACATGTATCAACCGCCATCCTGGGTGCTACCAATGAAAAGCAATTGCTCGAAAACCTAGGTGCGATGGAAGCCATTGATGCCTTGAATGAGGACGTTCTTGCGCAAATCGAAACCATCCTCAACAACAAACCCCGGAAACCACAATACTGATGAAAATAGACATTCTCACGGTATTACCTAAATTGCTGGAAGGCCCTTTCGCCGATAGCATCCTTAAACGGGCGATAGATAGCGGTCTGGTGGAAGTAGGCGTGCACGATATCCGCTCCTACTCTACCGATAAGCACAAAAAAGTGGATGACTATGCCTTTGGAGGAGGTGCCGGCATGGTGATGACCATACAACCTATACACGACTGCATCAAGCATCTGACCGAAAAAGAGGCCTACGATGAGATTATATATGTAACGCCCGACGGAGAGCGCTTCAACCAAAAGATAGCGAATGAGCTGTCCATGAAAAAGAACATCATGATTCTTTGCGGGCACTATAAAGGCGTAGACCAGCGGGTGCGTGACCACCTAATCACACGCGAGATCTCCATTGGCGATTATGTTCTGAGCGGCGGTGAGCTTGCAGCGGCCGTGATTGCTGATAGCGTTATCAGACTCATTCCGGGCGTTTTGAACGATGAGACCAGCGCACTATCTGACTCCTTTCAAGACAACCTCCTCGCCCCTCCTGTATATACACGTCCGGCCGATTACCACGGCTGGAAGGTACCCGAAATCCTCCTTGGCGGCAACTTCAAACAAATTGATGACTGGCGATTTGAACAATCGTTGGAACGCACCAAAACCCGTCGTCCTGATCTTCTTTCAGACGATGAACAATGAAGTTCTTTGCCTTATAAACAAGCCTTTGAGGAAAAACTTCGAGAAAAAAGATGAAGAGACAACGTGCAATTGAAGG
Organism: Bacteroidota bacterium; assembly: GCA_046047375.1. Taxonomy (GTDB): domain Bacteria; phylum Bacteroidota; class Bacteroidia; order Flavobacteriales_D; family Sanyastnellaceae; genus RI-182. Next base: position 749 of record JBJOIB010000050.1, on the reverse strand, counting down.
ATTATTCGTAATATTGCACCCCATTTTGCAACGTACACAAGCATATTGTCATGGACAAGTTGAAGGAAATCGCTCAATCACTGGTAGAGCTTAAAGAATGGCCTGATTTCAAAGCAGGTGATACTGTAACCGTGAGTTACAAAATTAAAGAAGGTAACAAGGAGCGTATCCAGTTGTTCCAGGGCGTTGTTATTCAGCGTCGCGGCTCAGGAGTTACTGAAACTTTTACAGTTCGTAAGATGTCTGGAGGTGTTGGTGTAGAGCGTATCTTCCCCATTTCTTCACCATTCATTGAGTCTATCGACGTGAACAAGCATGGTAAAGTTCGTCGTGCACGTATTTACTACTTGCGTGGCCTTACTGGTAAAGCTGCTCGTATTCAGGAGAAGAAGCATTTTCGCGCAGAGTAATCGCTTTATTTCTTGACGTAAAATATTCAGGGGGCCGATGGTTCGACCCCCTTTTCTTTTTGCCTATAGCTGGCGTATATTTTTGGGGGGGGCTTTGGCAATGACTATACTACGTACCTTAGTTGTCGTGGTGTTTCCTTTCAAAGCGAAGTTCCGGTAGTACAATTTTTAGTTCGCTGTCTGTTCCTTCTTTCAACCAATAAACAATAAAGTTCACCTTCACACTTTTTAGCTCGTAGCCATCTCGTTTTCTTACTTCAATTATCTCTTGAAAATTTTTCGCGAATTTTAATATAAGGTCACCATTTAAGTTGGCACATCCATCTTCCTTAATGATAA
>JBJOIB010000049.1:0-13822 GCA_046047375.1 Bacteroidota bacterium | reverse complement strand
TGCTGGCAACATCTCAACCTGTTCATTCGATGTAACTGTGAACGACGACGAACAGCCAGTTGTTGGTTGTCCGGCCGATATGAACGTTTCTGCTGACGCAGGATGTTTGTTCACCGTAGGCGATTACACGGCCTTGTTTACCGCTACCGACAACTGCGACATCAACCTAGATGTGGTTCAGGTTCCAGCTCCGGGCACCATTGTTTCGGGCACTTCTACCGTGACCATCTCGGCTACCGATGATGCGGGTAACGTGAACAGCTGTTCATTCGACCTCATCGTAGTTGATACCACCAACCCGGTTATCACCACGTGTGCTACCGACGCCACTGTGTTCCTCGATGGATCGTGCGAAATCAGCCTTGCTGACTACACAGGTTTCATCGTTGCAAACGACAACTGCGATCTTAACCTAAGCGTTACACAACTACCTGCTCCTGGCACTGTATTCACAGGCGACGGAACTGTTGTAAACGTGGTTATCACCGTGACTGACGATGCTGGAAACAGCACTTCATGCAACTTCAACGTGACCATCGAAGACAATACCAATCCGGTAATCGCCTGCACGGCGGATATCGTAGTGTCTAACGACCTCGGTGCTTGTCAGGCCAACATTACCATCCCTGCCTTGAACGTTACTGATAACTGCGGCATCGCTTCTATCACCAACGACTTCAACGGAACGGCTGATGCTTCTGGCATCTACCCGGTGGGTACTACAACGGTTACCTGGACGGTAGAGGACACTGCTGGCAACATCTCAACCTGTTCATTCGACGTAACAGTGAATGATGACGAGTTGCCAACCATCGTCTGCACGACCGATATCGTTCAAAGCTCAGACCTTGGAACATGCGATGGCACCGTGATCATTGCAGTACCGGTAACAGCTGACAACTGCGCGGTTGCAAGCATTGTAAACGATTTCAATGGAACAGGTGATGCTTCTGGCATCTATCCTCCGGGAACGACCACAGTGACTTGGACGGTAACCGATATTCACGGAAATGTGAATGTATGTTCTTTCGACGTGACCATTCTAGATACCGAAGCGCCTAGCTTGGTTTGTCCATCCGACATCAACCAAGTGGCTGATAACGGTGCATGTTCTGCGGTAATCAACCTCCCTGTGCCGGCTTACGGCGACAACTGTGGTGTGGCATCGGTAGAGAACGATTACACCGGAACGGATGATGCTTCAGGTATCTACCCTGTAGGAACTACAATCGTTACCTATACCATCATCGATATGGCCGGCAACATCTTCACTTGTTCATTCACTGTAAACATTACAGATGATCAAGCACCTATCGTAGCTTGTCCGGCAGATATTTCAGTGTTCAACAACCCTGGGGTATGCGCTGCAACCATTTCTTTGCCACAGCCACCTGCAACAGACAACTGCGGAATAGATACGATTGTCAACGACTTCAACGGAACGGCTGATGCTTCTGGTGTTTATCCTGTTGGAACCACTATCGTAAACTGGGTAATCACCGACATTCATGGCAACGTAACCACTTGTGCTACGACCGTGGAGGTAATCGACAACGAAGCACCGGTAGTTGCATGTCCTGCAAACATTACCCAAACAGCAGATGCAGGAATGTGCTCAGCTGCGGTAACCATGTCTGACTTGACAGTTAGCGACAACTGTGCTATTGCTTCTGTAGAAAACGACTATACCAATACTGCCAACGGCAGCGATGTGTACAGCGTTGGAACTACAACCGTAACATGGACCATTACCGATATCCACGGCAATACAACCATCTGTGTACAACAAATAACTATCACAGATGATGAGCAACCAATTATTGATTGTCCGTCAGACATCACCCAACCGGCTGATGGTGGCTCATGTGATGCCGTAGTGACTGTTGAGCCGATGGTGGCAACAGACAACTGTATGATTGCGAGCATCGTGAATGATTACACAAACACATCAGATGCATCGAGTGTATACAGCATTGGAACAACCGTAGTGAACTGGACCGTAACTGATATCCATGGAAATGTAACCACATGCGCTACCACCGTGGTAATAACCGATGATGAAATCCCTGCTATTGATTGTCCAATGGATATCACACAAACCGCTGATGCGGGTGTTTGTGAGGCCTTGGTAACCATTGCAGCTCCGGTAGTATCAGACAACTGTTCGGTAGCTTCAGTAGTAAACAACTACACTGGAACTGATAATGCAACAGCTGTTTACCCAGTGGGTACAACTCAGATTATTTGGACCGTTACTGACCTCGCTGGAAATGAAAATTTCTGCACCATGTTTGTGACCATTACAGATGATGAAGCTCCGCAAGTGTCTTGTCCTGCTGATATTCTGCAAACCACTGATGCTGGGGTATGTGAAGCGAACGTCACTGTACCTGCACCGAGCATTTTCGAAAATTGTGCTGTTGCAAGTGTAATCAATGACTACAATTCAACCTCTGATGCAAGTGATATTTATCCACAGGGTACTACTACCGTTGTATGGACCATCACAGATATCCACGGGAACGTTTCAACCTGTTCGATGACTGTAACAATCACCGATGACGAAGCTCCTGTGTTTGCTTGTCCTGCCGACTACACCCAAACAGCCGATGCCGGTACTTGTGAGGCCATCGTTACCTTGCCTACACAGGTTGCTACAGACAACTGCGGCGTGGCATCTATAGTAAACGACTACACGGGTACTGACAATGCTTCAGGCATTTACAGCACCGGAACTACAGTAATTACATGGACCATTACAGATATCCATGGTAACATTACTGAATGCACTCAAACCATTGTAATCACCGATGATGAATCACCAATTCTAACTTGTCCTGCCGACCTAACTGAACTTGTTGATGCTACTTGTGAATTCATCCTTCCTGATTACACTCTCTTTGCTGCAGTTACAGACAACTGCGATACAGATGTATTGTTGACCCAGTCGCCAGTTGCGGGCACCGTTATCAGCGGATCCGGCACCGTTCAGATGATCACCATCACGGCTACTGACGACGCGGGCAACAGCATGGATTGTACTTTCAATGTTACACTTGATGATGTCATCGCTCCGTCGATCACTTGTCCTGCCAACCTAACTGAATACGTGGATGCAACTTGTAACTTCGAGTTGCCAGACTACACCGCGATGGCATCATCAGCAGACAATTGCAGTGTACCTGTTCTAACACAGGTGCCTGCTCCTGGAACCATTGTAGGCTTGGGTGTTTACACCATCACACTTACATCTACCGACCCGGATGGAAATGCTACTGATTGCCAGTTTGACGTGACTGTTCTCGACAACACTGCTCCAATCATTGCTTGTCCGGGCGACCAAACAGAGCAACTCGACGAAGGCTGTGAGCATCTTTTGGGTGATTACACTTCACTGGTATCGGCTACCGATAACTGTTCAGAAGTTAGTATCATCCAGTCTCCGGGCCCGGGTACAGTGATCACTGAGAACACCACCATTACCATGACCGTGAGCGACATCTACGGAAATGTGAGTGTGTGTACTTTCGATGTAATTCTTGAGGATTCCATCGATCCGGTGATCAGCTGCCCGGCCGACATCACAACCACGAACGATACAGGCATCTGCGGTGCAGTGGTAATGTACGACCTCCCTGTAGTTTCTGACAACTGCACAGTCGCTGACCTGAGCTTAACCGAAGGTCTTGCAAGCGGAGAAGCATTCCCTGTAGGAACTACCGTTGTGACTTACGTAGTAACAGATGGTTTCGGCAATACCGCTACCTGCTCATTCAACGTAACCGTTACAGACGATGAAGCTCCTGCTATTACCTGTCCGAACAACATCACCGTAACCAATGACCTTGGCGTATGCGGTGCTGTGGTTGAATTCAACGATCCTATCGTATTTGATAACTGTGCTATCGAAAGCGTAGTTATGACTGAAGGCATGTTGAGCGGCGAAACCTTCCCGGTTGGAATCACCACCATTGGATACCTCATCACAGACATCTATGGAAACACCAACACCTGCTCATTCACTGTTGAGGTTCTCGATGCTGAAGCTCCTGTTATCGCTGTATGTCCGCAAGACATCACTGTGATCAACGACAACGGCATTTGTGGAGCAGTTGTGACCTATGAGGCGCCAACAGTAACAGACAACTGTGGAATCACCGAGGTTACCCTTGTAGCCGGTCTGGATAGCGGTAGCACCTTCGATGTGGGCACCACAACCGTGACCTGGTCTTACACCGATGCGGCAGGCAACGTATCTTTCTGCACCTTCAATGTGGTGGTGGAAGACACCGAAGCTCCTGGTATCGTTTGTCCTGACAACATTACCGTTAGCAACGATGAAGGTTTGTGTGGTGCATTTGTGAACTACAACATGCCGCAAGTAACCGACAACTGTGAAGTAGCCGATCTGCAATTGATTGAGGGTATCGCATCGGGTGAAATATTCCCTGTAGGCGTCACTGAACTCACCTTTGAGGTAACAGACATCTATGGAAACACATCCGAGTGTAGCATGACCGTTACGGTTCTTGATACAGAAGACCCAATCATTATGTGTCCTGAAGACATCGTTCAAATAGACCCTGTAGTTTACTTCAACGAGCCTTATTACACCGACAACTGCGGCGCTACCCTTAGCATGATCCAAGGGCTTCCAAGCTGAAGTGTTTATCCACACGGATACACCGAGGTGATATACGAGGCCATCGACGAAGCTGGAAACAGCGTGTTGTGTAGCTTCATGGTGTTGGTTAACACTCCGCCGGATGCAGAAGACGATGAAGCGACCTTCCTTGAAGAAGATGACAGCATCGGTATTGACCCGTTGAACAACGACTTCGATGCTGACGGTGACGATCTTACCATCAGCGAGGCAACAGCCGGCAATGGTGTAGTTGAGATCTTAGGTGACTTCATCTACTACACACCGAATAACGATTGGTGTGGAACAGATACCATCACTTATGTAGCCTGCGATCCATTCAACGCTTGTGATACCGCGATCATCGTGGTGCAAGTAGAGTGCTTCATCGACCTCATCATACCAGAGGCGATTTCACCGAATGGCGATGGAGTGAACGACCGCTTTGAGATCATCGGACTGGAAGACTATCCGGGCAACCGACTCACCATCTACAACCGTTGGGGGCGTATGATCTTCGAAGAAGATGAGTATAGCAACTCATTCGAAGGCTACTCAATGGATGCACTGACCATTGGCAATGGATTGTTGCCAGAGGGAACCTACTTCTTCGTGCTCGAGTTGGGTGACAGCGGACTCAAGCCAGTAAAAGGATACATCTACATCAACCGATAATCAAGAAATAATCTCCCTTATGAGACTATATAAAACCCTCGTTTTGTTGGCAACTGTAGCCACAGCTTTAGGAACCAACGCACAACAAGATCCGATGCACGCTCAGAACTTTCTGAACACCTTGCGCATCAACCCAGCTTATGCTGGTTATAAGGAAACAGCCGTTATATCTGTGTTTCACCGCAGTCAATGGATTGGTTTCAAAGGGGCTCCTCAGACCCAGACCATATCGTTCGACATGCCAACTAAACGCGGAAAAGTGGCTTTTGGAGGAACTATCACCAATGATAAGATTGGTCCTACCAATGAACTCACCATCATGGGTGATGCAACGTACCGCGCTCAGGTAACACGCTCTGGATTTGTGAGCTTCGGACTAAAGGCAACCGCCTCGATGTTCCAGGCCAACATGACCGATCTGGAGTTGATTTCGGATTTTCACGGACAGCAAGATGAGTTCTTCCAAAGCAACACCCGTGGACATTTCTTGCCCAACGTGGGATTTGGCTTCTTCTTCCATGACCACAAGCGATTTGTGTCAGTATCCGTACCGCGCGTTCTGAAAAACGACTACGACTTTAAATCATCAGAGTCATACCAATTCAGCTCCGGCTTCAAAGAGCAGGTGATGTATGCCTCAGCCGGACAGATTTGGAAGATCAACAGGAACTTCAAGTTTCAGCCAACGCTCCAAATTAAAGGTCAGATGAATACTCCTCTTTCTGTAGGTGCAAATGGTAACCTTTTCATATACGATGCGTTTAAGGTAGGAGCTTTTTACTATTGGAAAGAAGTTGCGGGAGCATTCATCCAGGTGGAATTGGATAAAAAGTGGAAGTTCGGCTACTCAATGGATTTTGCAGCAAGCCGATTGATCCTCACCAATTTCGGAAGCCATGAAGTCATGGTTTCGTACACCTTGAAAGCAAAACGCCGACGCATCGTCTACCCAAGGTATTTTTAAACCAGAAACAAAATGAAAGCACTACTCACCCTTAGTGCGCTATTGTTGACGTTCAACATTTTCGCGCAACGCGGATTGACAGAAGAAGCAGACCGCCTATTCGACAAGTTCAGCTATCCTGAAGCACTCGATTACTACCGTGATGCTTGGCAACAAGACTCCACATCGGCACACACAGCGCGGCAAATTGGTTTGTGCATGCGTAAACTCGGCATGCTCGAGGAAAGTGGTGCGTGGTTCATGCGTGCCATCGAACTGAAGTCGGAAGAGCCGCTGGATATGCTGTACTACGCTGAATCCATGAAGTCGAACCGCGAATACGCACAAGCGGTGTTTTGGTACGCTTTGTTTGGGCAGCAAGTGCCCGATGATAGACGTGCCCAAATGCACTTGAAAGACACCAAATACTTTCACAACCTCATGGCCGATTCCCTGAGGTATGAGCTGAAGCGATTATCGATCAACACAGACAAACCTTCGTTTGGGATGTGTAAATTCAACGATCGATACATTTTCTCGACCGCGGGTATCCGCACCTTTGGTGCTCAAGTAAATACGTGGAATGACCTTCCTTACCTTGATATTTACCAGTGCGACATCGACGACAACGGTGAATTTGTGGATGCCACACCGGTAGATGGAAGCGTGAACAGCAAATACCACGATGGCCCAGCTTTTTATGACCCCGTTTCTCAAACCATGTTCGTTACACGAAACAACGTCAAAGGAGGTCGCCCAGTGTACGATAAAAGTGGAACAGCCAATTTGAAAGTATATGCGCATAAATGGGTAAATGGTGGCTGGACAAAAGCTATGGATCTTCCTTTCAACAGTGAGGAGTATTCGGTAGGACATGCCGCTATGAACCGCGCAGGAGACCAATTGATCTTTGTATCGAATATGCCAGGAGGCTACGGGGGTACTGATTTGTACCGCGTATCGTACCAAAATGGTGTTTGGGGCCAGCCTGAAAACCTAGGTCCGGTCATCAATACTGAAGGAAACGAAATGTTCCCTTTCATTTCTGACAATAACCTTTTGTACTTCTCATCAGACGGTCAGGCTGGATTAGGTGGACTCGATATTTTCGTCTCAGAGCCTATGAGTATGTTTTTCAAGGAACCGAAAAACCTCGGTTTCCCCATCAACTCACCGCAAGACGACTTCTCTATCTACTACAACGAAATTGAGGAGGTAGGTTATTTCTCTACCAACCGCACCGGTAAGGGATCCGACAATATTTACCGCTTCTCAACCGTGAAGTTCATGCAACAAATTGTTGCGATGACCATTCGCACCAATGAAAGCGCGCAGTTGGCCGGAAAATATGTTACCCTTTCGTCGCTCACGACCCAACGCGATACAACCCTGCGTCTGGACGAAACTGGATCTTTCCAGGTGCTCGTAGATGCCGGTCATGAATTTGCCGTATTCATGGGTAGCGGAGAAACGCGTTCAAGTGAACCGATTACCACGTTCAAAGTGAGCGATTTACTTGAACAAACGTACCTCCACCTCGGTGAAATACTCGTGGGCAAGGAACAACTCATTGAGGCTGGAATCATTAAGGAAGTGATTGAAAAACTGGCTGTTATTGCCGGTAACGACAGCCTTGATTTCCAAGCCAAAGACCAGGAAATACGCATGCTTCTTGAAAAATTACGCAAGGAAACCAATTTCTTGAGCAACGCTGAATTCGATCAGTTGTCTACCACCAACCTCATCGACGATACCAGTTTGAACCAGCTCGTAAGCGAACAGAAAGAGGATGTGAAGCAGAAGAATGCCGAATTGCGCGAGTTCAGGTTGAACAACATCTACTTTGGGTTTGACCAGCACAATGTGCGCACTAGCGAGCGCGACAAGCTTGCGGCTTTGATTAAGATGTTGAATGAAGATCCAACACTTTCGGTTATTGTGAAAGCGCATACCGATTCACGTGGAGACGACAATTACAACCTTGCGCTCTCTTTGCGCCGTGCACAAGCCGTGCAGAAGTATTTGAACGACAAAGGCATTAGCAGTGATCGCTTTCAAATTGCATGGGTAGGTGAGCGTGAGTTGGCCGTGGACTGTGTTAACCAGCCGTGTACCGCTGCTGATCATGGCCTAAACCGTCGCGTTGAAGTAATCTTCGTTGGCACGGAGGCACCCATCCTGGGCATGGGAGAATAATGAACCATAACCAATAAACCATAGACGAAAAGAGGCGAACAGACGGGAAGATTGAGTAGTTGAGTCGCCATTTTCCTTCTTTCCTTCGGGAAACGAAAAAGGGCTGTTCAGATTGAGCAGCCCTTTTCTTATGGATATCGTTACGTTACACCTTGGTGAGTTTGAGCATGTTCGACATGCCTTGCTCTGAGATGGGGATAGAGGCGATGTTCACCACAAAATCACCCTCCATGAGGTGACCATGCTTTTTAAGTATATACTTGATATCAGCTATGGTATGGTCTGTACTCACCATTTTGTCGTAGTAAAACGCCTTAACACCCCATACGAGGCTCATCAGGGTTAGAATTTTCTTGTTTCCTGTAAACACAAAAGTATTAGCTCGTGGGCGTTGAGATGAAACTTTAATGCCGGTGTATCCTGAAAACGTCATGGTAACGATGGCTGCTGCGTTCACGCGCTTTGCCAATCGACATGCGTTGAAGCAGATGGAGTCTGAAATAAAGCGATCTTCATCCGACTCAGCGGGCATCGTTTCATGGTAGTAGATATGGTCGTGTTGTTCAACCTCTGCGATGATTCGAGACATCACGCGTATCACTTCGATAGGATGTTTACCCACCGACGTTTCAGCAGAGAGCATCACGGCATCTGCACCATCGAGCACAGCATTTGCAACGTCGTTTACCTCCGCCCGGGTCGGTGTAATGCTGGTGATCATGCTTTCCATCATCTGGGTAGCAACAATTACCGGACGAGCAAAATGCAAGCACTTTTCGATGAGCATTTTCTGGATGTGTGGAACGCGTTCCATCGGAATTTCAACCCCCAAATCGCCACGGGCCACCATCAAGGCATCGGTTTCTTTTACGATATCATCAATATCTTCAATGGCCTCTGGCTTCTCGATTTTAGCCACCACCCGCGCGTGCTTTTCGCGCTCCTTGATGATGTGCTTCAATTCAATGATATCGCGCGCTGAGCGCACAAATGAAAGTCCAATCCAGTCCACATTCTGATCCAGTGCAAAAGCCAGGTCTTTCAAGTCTTTTTCGGTAAGACACGGAAGAGATACCTTGGTATTGGGCAGGTTCATTCCTTTTTTAGAGCTGAGGATTCCTCCATGCACAACCACACACTCTACTTCGTTTTTACCATTGGTTTTAATGACCTCCAGGGCGAGTTTTCCATCATCGAGCAAGATGCGCTCTCCCGGTTTCACATCACTCGCAAAACTCTGGTAGTTGGTGCAAATACGCTCGGCGGTGCCTATTTCTTCTTTGTTGGTGCTGATGATGACCTTTTTGCCCTTCACCAATTCCACGCCGTTGTTTTCTACCTCGCCAATACGAATTTTTGGTCCTTGAAGATCGGCCAATATGGCTGTGTGTGTTCCAAGCTCCTTATCGATGTCGCGAATGGTCTTTATCACTTCCAAATGTTCGTCGTGGCGTGAATGCGAGAAATTCAAACGCACTACGTTGACTCCTTCACGAACCATTTCACGCAACACTTCAAAAGGGGCGCTAGCCGGACCTATGGTTGCTACTATTTTCGTTCTATTCATACCTCAATCAAATAACAAGTTCTCTTTGTGCTTTAATTCCATGACTTCGGTTCGAAAGCAAGCGAGTACCGATGGTATTTCCACTATTTTTTTGCGCAACTCTTCCGGGTCGAGCATATTGTCGTCTTCAACTTTAAGAAAGAAGTCGACTTGTTTGTGTTCTGGTAATAACACTCCACCTTCCGTTCTGTTGTCAATCAAGGTGTAGCACACGTTCATTTCCTCATCTTGGAACCGAAAAAGATCGTGTGTTCGTGTGCTTTTCTTCTGCTTAATCTCCAAACCACCGTGGTATGCTATATCCAGGTTCAAATGCCTGTTCAAGAACCAACACAGACGATGAATTCCCTCATGACAAACAATGCCAAAAAGTAAGAATTCAAAGTCGAACGATTCTTCCTGTTTGAGTAGCATAATACAAACTTAAACTAATAAGTGTACAATTTACACTAATCTTCGTCACCGAACATACGAATGCAGGCATTTTTTGCTGCTTCTTGTTCGGCAACCTTCTTTGACTTTCCAAGTCCGCGGCCGAAAGGACGGTTATCAATCAGCACTTCTACGGTATAACGGTGGTCTGATTCTTCGCCGTTGTCGTTGAGCACGATAAAGGTGAGGTTTTTCCTCATCTTCTGGCAGTGTTCGTGCAATTTACTTTTAAAGTCTACCGTGAGATGCACCGTTTGATCGATTCCGTTGGCTTTGAGCAGGGCGAGAACCTTCTTAGCGGTGAAGTCATATCCTTTATCGAGGTAGATGGCACCGATCAGGGCCTCGAGGGCATTTCCGATGATGGTATGGTTGATGGGTTGACCGCCTAATCTTGCATCTACGTGTTCATGGATGTGAATTTGAAGTCCGATCGCATTAAGCATTTTCCTGCTTACTACTTTCGCCTTCATTTTAGTAAGATCCCCTTCCGACATTTCGGGGTGCTTTGCATGGAGATAATCGGCAACGATAAGGTCTAGAACAGCATCCCCGAGGAACTCAAGGCGTTCGTTGCTTACTTTTTGTGCATTTTGACCACGGGGCACAGCGCTGCTGTGTCTGAGAGCCATGACATACAAATCCGTCTCATCCGGAGTGAATCCGAAATGGGTACGTATCAGTTGTTTGACTCTTCCGGCCTGTGGTGATTCAGGTTTTCGACTGCGGAAGAATCCAAACATATTTTAGAGTTTCTTAAAGATGGCAGAAGTATTATGTCCTCCGAAACCAAAGGTATTGCTCAAGGCTGCCCGAACGGTGCGTTTTTGCGCTTGATTGAAGGTAAAGTTGAGATTCGGATCGAGTTCCGGATCTGGATTTACGTGGTTGATGGTCGGCGGAACGATATCATTTACCACAGCCATGATACATGCGATGGCTTCAATGGCACCGGCAGCACCCAGGAGGTGGCCAGTCATTGACTTGGTAGATGAGATATTGAGTTTATAGGCATGTTCGCCAAACACTTGCTGAATGGCTTTTGATTCAGCCACATCACCGAGCGGGGTGGAGGTTCCGTGCACATTGATATAGTCAATCTCACTGAGATCCATTCCGGCATCTTGCAGGGCTGTGCGCATCACATTCTGTGCACCAATTCCCTCTGGGTGTGGGGCCGTCATGTGATAGGCATCTGCTGAAAGGCCGCCACCTACGAGTTCGCAGTATATTTTTGCACCGCGGGCTTTGGCATGCTCATATTCTTCGAGAATAATAGCACCTGATCCTTCACCGAGCACAAATCCGTCGCGGGTGGCATCGAAAGGACGGCTAGCCGAGCTGTAATTCTCGTTGTTGGTGGAAAGGGCTTTCAGCGCGTTGAAACCGCCAATACCAGCCTCACATACAGCGGCTTCAGAGCCACCGGAAACGATTACATCCGCCTTACCTAGGCGGATGTAATTGAATGCGTCAATGAGGGCGTTGGTAGAGCTGGCACACGCCGAAACCGTGGTGAAATTGGGACCGCGAAAGCCGTATTTGATCGAGATATGCCCAGAGGCTATATCTGCAATCATCTTCGGAATGAAGAACGGGTTAAAACGCGGCGTACCATCGCCTCGGCCAAATGCAATGCACTCCTCCTGGAAAGTCATCAGACCACCGATACCAGAACCCCAGATTACTCCGATGCGATCTTTGTTCAGTGATTCATCTAACAAGCCGGCATCCTGCACAGCCTCTTCCACAGTAACCATAGCATACTGCGAAAACAAATCAAGCTTGCGTGCTTCCTTCCTATCGAAGTGGTCATCGGGGTTGTACCCTTTCACCTCACAGGCAAACTGCGTTTTAAATAACGAAGCATCGAAGTGAGTAATGGGCGCAGCCCCACTCACCCCTTTGATTAGGGCGTTCCAGTATTCTCCGGCCGTATTTCCAATCGGGGTAAGGGCTCCCAGGCCCGTTACTACTACGCGCTTCAGTTCCATAGGAACCAGGTATTATTTAAGGTTGTTTTCGATGTATTCGATGGCCTGACCAACAGTGTTGATTTTTTCAGCCTGATCATCTGGAATAGCGATGTTGAATTCCTTTTCGAATTCCATGATCAATTCTACAGTGTCAAGTGAATCAGCACCCAAATCATTGGTGAAACTTGCTTCACGAGTTACTTCGCTTTCATCTACTCCAAGCTTATCAACGATGATAGCTGTAACTTTTGAACTTACGTCAGACATATTCGAGGTTTTAAAAATCCGGCTGCAAAGTAAACAAAACTTACTTTAAGCAGCAAACTATTAAATGAAGGTATAAAAATATTACCGAGTTCACGCTTCTTCCCGTTAAAAATAGGGAATTAAAATCTCGTCAACCGGCTTGCGATCAAGATTGGGTACTGTTGCGTCGGCTGCGGGATACCCAACAGGAATCAATAAAAAAGCTCTTTCGTTGGCCGGACGATCCAGCAGTCGTTCCAGAAAATTCATCGGACTAGGTGTATGGGTCAATGTTGCCAAGCCCGCGTTATGCAATGCCGTTAAGAGCATTCCTGTGGCTATTCCGACCGATTCATTCACATAATAATTCTTCCGCGTGCCATGCTCGTCTTCGAAAATCTTCTTAAAAACAACGATCAGAACGGGTGCTATATCGAGGAACGGTTTGTGCTCATCGGTGCCCAAAGGAGCTAAATCCTTCAACCACTCTTCTGTCATTCTCCCGTTGTAATTCTTCCGCTCTTCTTCTTCGGCTGCTCGCCGGATGTCGGATTTCAACGACGCATTGGTCACCACACAGAACGTCCACGGTTGTTTATGTGCCCCGCTCGGTGCCGTTCCCGCAGTGCGAATAGCGTTTTCAACAACTTCCATTGGTATGGGATCGGGTGAAAATGAACGAATGCTCCTTCGGAGATTTAAGTGTTTGAAAAAAGTGGCGCTACGCTCCCGCATCTCAGCATCGGAAAAGCGCTCAAAGCGGTACAAAGAATGGGCTTCCTGCTGCATATCGGAATATACTGAAAAAAAAGCGATTATCCTAATTTCTCCCGCACCAGTCGCATGAAGTCTGAAGCGTACACGAAATTATTGAGTTCTTCGTTGGGGGCTCGCAAAATATCTTGCTTATCGCCGTGCCAGGCAATTTCACCCTGAAAGACGAAATTGATTCTATCTCCAATCTCAATCACCGAATTCATATCATGTGAAACCACCACGGTGGTGATGTTGAATTCATAGGTGATCTCTTTAATAAGGTTATCGATCACGATGGCTGTTTGTGGATCGAGGCCGCTGTTGGGTTCATCACAGAAGAGGTACTTCGGATTCATAGCTATGGCACGGGCTATTCCCACACGTTTCTG
>JBJOIB010000048.1:0-3150 GCA_046047375.1 Bacteroidota bacterium | reverse complement strand
CCGAAGTCATCGAGGGGCCTGAATTGCAGGATATTTTCGGCGAATTCGACGTGATCGAAACGCTTCGTGCAGACCGCGACACCGTTGATTTTTCGATCGGTCAAACCGTGAATTTTGAAGCAGAGCTTACCATTCGAACAGATTGGACCATACACATAACAGGGTTGACCAGCGGTGCACGTAAACAAATTACGGGTAGAGAACGTCTAATTGACGGACAATCAGCGAATTGGAATGGTTCTATAACCTTTGCACCCCTGTTCGAATCGGAACTATGTGCAACCATGATGACCTTCAAAGATCACCCGGATACGTTGTATGGGGATACCATTTTTGTTGAATCCATCCGTCCGGAACAGTCTGTAGACGTCTTGATTTCAGACTTCGAAACGCCCGGCGGTTGGGGATCTTTTGCCGAAGCGGCAGCTACCAATCAGCTCACCACAACAGGTTACTTCGTTCAAGATCCGAACAGCACCACACCTCTGTTTATACAGGTTACAGCGCCTGAAGGCAATGGCCACTGGCGAATGACGTATCAGAATATCAGTAGCGTGTTCATCTGCGGTGCAAACATGGCTGCGGCAAACAGTTCTCAATCGCCAGCGGGTACTTACTTTAATGTGGGTACATCGAATCCTGATCATGTGTACATCAATATGTTGGTTCATGGATTTGGCGATGGACGTACGCGCTTGTCAATAGGGTTGCAGGAAGACGATGACCTTGACGGTAGTTATGACCGATTCACGGAAGGTACCTACAACCATGAGCTTTTGATCGATTGGGTGGGGTGGAAAGTTGTTTCGATTCCGCTCAATGCATTCAATCTCAGCACAGTAGCTGGATTCGGTAACATCGATGGCACAGGGACCCAGAACATCGATCGTATCATTCAACTTGAGTACTTGTTACTCGCGGCTGAAGGAACTACCGGCTTTGTGGGCTACGGATTGGATTATTGCAACTTCACACGATATACCCCATGGCAACCATGAAATGGCTTCCGCTCGTAATCGTGCTCTCAGGCTGCGGAATTGCCTTTGAGACCTTGACGTTGGATACGGGATCATCACCGAAAGTAGGGGATGGGTTTCAGTATTTTACGGCGCAAGAGGTTTTCAAAGATGCCGATAAGGATGTGTGGGGCATGGAACAGGTAACCTGCAAAGACGCATCTGTGAAGGATGTTGGAGGAACGCACAAACGGGTGATTCACTTGAATTGGAACAAATCGTCGTGCGATTGGGTAGGATTTGGCATCGGTTGGCAGGGATGGCTTCCGAAAGATCTTTCGGGCGTCATGGAAACAGGGGATTTGGTTTTCGATCTCCGCGCAGCTACAGGTCAATCAGGCATTCCAACCTTTATTTTTATACTTGAAGATTACGCTGGTGCTATGAGCGCTGGTGTGGCAGGGTCAGGGTGCTTGGAGCGCTATCCGGTAGACACCGTGTGGCAAGAATGCCGATTGCCCCTCTCTGCTTTCGATTACAAGCGCGCGGGTATAGACCTTACCAATGTGAAACAATTGGTAGTTGAACTACAAGGCGCTGGCGATGTGTATTTGGATAACATTCGCATCACGCCGCACGAAAAGCGCGTGATTCCGGGAAAAAAGGTTTTTCCAAGCAGCACTGTGGTCATCAACGAAACTACACCCATCCTCGGCGCTGCCGGAGAGAGAATGTGGGGACTTGGTGATTATGACAGACGCGTGGTGGACTACGTTGATGGCATGATTCAAATGTCGTGGACCACCTGCGATGACTGCTTTACCCACAAATGGGGTGTTACGTGGAATAATTGGAAGGCGATGGACTTATCGGGATTACCCGAAGAAGCAGGTATTCGCATGCAGTTGCAAAGCGATATGGGCGAGCCTCAGTTGATGTTCACCCTAACGAGTTACGATGGCTCACATGGCGATAAGGTGATTGATTTGCCTGCTAACGACCAGTGGCAAAGCGTTTTCATCCCCTTGCGGGACCTAAAAGGAGTAAACCTCAAACGCGTAAAAGACCTTACCATTTCCTTGAAAGGACATGGAAGCGTGACGATGAAAGATCTAATGGTGGTAGTTGATGAAAAGTAAACGGACTTATAGCATTCTCATTGGCGCTGCCATTTTTTTGGTAGCAGGGTGCAATCAAACCACTCAAACCAATGATTCTACAGGCGATGAATGGGATGATTTCATTGCAGGTATGACCTTGGAAGAAAAAGTGGGGCAGATGACACAGCTGACGCTGGATATGATCTGCGTGGGAGAGCCATACCAGTTGGAGGAGCCTCATCGGCTGGATACGGCCAAAATGCGCCATGTTTTCAATACGTTGAAGGTAGGCTCGATACTCAATTGCGGAGGTCATAGCTACCCGCGTGAAACATGGTTGAACATCATGCAACGCATCAACGAGGTAAACGGGAGGAACCGCATGGATATTCCAGTGTTGTATGGTATCGATGCTATTCATGGAGTTACCTACACAGACAGTTCTACCTTGTTTCCCCAGCAAATAGGTTTGGCATGCACATGGGACACAGCGCTGGTTCGGGAATTGGCGCAATTGTCGGCCTATGAAACGCGTGCTTCGGGTATTCGCTGGAATTTTTCACCTGTGCTTGATATGGGGAGAGATCCTCGCTGGCCGCGCTTTTGGGAGACCTTCGGTGAAGACGTTAAACTGGCTGGAGACATGGGTGTTAAAATGGTTGAGGGTTATCAGCACGAGACTGGCGACTCCACCTTTGTAGCGGCATGTTTGAAGCACTTCTTAGGCTACAGTGTTACGTTGAGCGGTAAAGACCGCACCCAGGCATGGATATCGCCGATTGCGTTGCGCGAGTATTTCGTTCCAACTTTCAAACGAGCCATAGACGCTGGCGCAATGTCTATTATGGTGAATTCAGGCGAGATCGATGGTATTCCGGTGCACGTAAACGGAGCTTTGCTTACCGATTTACTTCGTAATGAGCTTGGTTTTGAAGGGGTTATTGTGACCGATTGGGAAGATATCAAATACCTTGTATCACGTCATAGAGTGGCGGCGAACTACAAAGATGCTATCGTGATGGCCGTGGAAGCAGGTATCGATATGAGCATGGTTCCTGTAGACACAGAATTTCCGGTTTTGCTGAAAGAGTTAG